>NZ_JATABF010000014.1:0-105202 GCF_036533715.1 Vibrio sp. M260121
ACATCGCTGAAGCTGGCTTTCAAGCGACCGTATCTCGAGCTAAAGAGCATGAAGAATTACTCGCGCTTGAAGATACAACAACGCTCAGTTTTCCGCATCGAAGTATAAAAGATGAACTCGGGCACACGAATCAAAGCAATAGAACCCGAGCTCTCCACGTACATTCGCCTCTACTTTTCGCGCCACAAAGTCAGACCATTGTTGGTCTGGTCATGACTTCAACATGGTGAACTTGTTCTAAAATGTCATCCTTTTCACCATCAAATTAGAAATCATGGCTACCATTCGAGTTCAATGTCGATTTTGCAACCAAACTGAACATGTTCGTAAACACGGAAAAGGTCTTAGAGGCTTTCAGCGCTTTCGTTGTATTGAGTGCAAGCGCTCCTTTCAGCTTGATTATGCATACGAGGCATATAAGCCCAATGTCAAAGAACAAATCATTGATATGGCAATGAATAGCTCGGGTGTAAGAGAAGCCAGTCGTGTCTTAAAGGTTGGCTATAACACAGTGTTACGCACTTTAAAAAACTCTCGCCAAGGCAAGTAACTTCTATACCTTTCGATAAAGCAAATATCTCGCTCATCTGTGAAGTTGATGGCAATGGTCGTTCGTAGGTAATAAGAAAAATCGACGTTGGCTTTGGTATGCATGGGAGCCTCGCTATAAACGTATCATTGCTCACGCATTTGGTAAGCGTAATACGGATGCACTGCGTTCGTTACTCGCTTTGCTCAAGCCGTTCGACATCAGCTTCTTTTTTACCGATGACTTCAGCGTTTACGCAAAAGAACTACCAAGGAAAAAACATGTTGTAGGGAAAATGTTCACTCAGCGAATTGAGCTAACCAATCTGACTTTACGCTCCAGATTAAAACGTTTCGTACGCAGAACTATCGGTTTTTCCAAATGCGAGAAAATGCACGGCAAGGTGATAGGAACATTCATTGAGCAGGAGTTCTATCTTTAAATCAACTAATTGGAGTCGCGACTATTTAGTTGGTGTTTCGTTCTTTCCATCTGGAACATATTCACTGACGATGTATAGGTTGTCAGGGTTATTTCTGAAATAGTCCGCCGCTTCGCGAACACTTTCAAAATTGTCTAATGTGAATTCTACCCAACGAAGTGAGTTGATGATGGCGACGCCATCTGGAATGATTTGTGTTGTTGTATGTTCTTTCTCGTCTTGCTCTAGCATCTCGAGTATTAGTGTCGAGACTGAGTCTTTACTCTTTATGATCTCTGTCGCATTTTCAAAGTACGCCAGCAAGTCTTCCAACCCATTCACGGCGAGATCTTTTTCATTTACCCCCGTCAATAGATGCTGGGTCAATATTATCGCTGCCTAGATAGGTACAAACACTCGGGTACTGGGCTGTCCAATGGTGTGCCTTTTGTGCTTCTGAGTGACGATCATTGATTCCAAGCCGGATTGAATCTCCGGCAGGTAGTCGGTATAAGTAAGTTGTTAATGGGTTATGCCAATCAAAGTTTCTTCCAGTCATAGGAAATGATGGGTTTAAACTATTGAAAATACGCGTACACATGAGATTTGAGCTCCTTCTCGAATTTTATTGATGACTTACTTTGTATGTTAATAATTTGATATCATCATCATTCATATCAATAAAAGTGCCGCTAATTGGTTTTGTGATACGCACTTTATATTTTGAATTTGTATGGAAACAGATTTATGAGCATTGAAAGCTTGGAATACACAGAAAGAATAAGGAATAGAGTCTTAAGTGCAGTTAGTCTTATCTTTACGTTTGTAATGTGCGCCCTTGTTACATTTAATGTCCTCTATCATTCGCAATATCTCCTAGCATTCATTGAGGCATTATTCGCAGTTTTATCCCTATATATTTTTTATAAATGTCGCCAGGGGGGCTGCCATCCGTACTTAGTATTTTTCTATTTATTGAACATTGCGTCCTTGATTCTAGCGGCAAATTTGATCCTTCCTTTCACCGATGTTGTGTTTTTATGGGCGTTTTTCTTCCCTACCATTTCGTACTTACTGCTCGGAAGGGGGTTAGGGTTCAAGCTTACTGCCATTGTTTTTGCTGCAGTAGGAGGCGTACTCATGCAGAGTCTTTTAAACGACTCATTATTTGCCTTTGAGCCCGTGATGATAAACTTTGCCACATGCTACGTGACGATTTGGTGTGTGACACATTTTTTTGAGATGAGTCGAGCACAAGCAAATGCCTCGTTGGCTAAACTTGCTCTTACTGACGCCTTGACAAATACCAATAACCGCCTTGCTTTTACTAACTCCTTCGCTAGATATGCTGGAGACTACCTACTGATGTTTGATATCGATGATTTCAAACATATTAATGATGAATACGGCCATGATACTGGCGATAAAGCTTTAACTGCCATTGGTCGCTGTTTGAACTCCGAAATTGGCAATGAAAGAGTTTTTCGTGTTGGTGGTGAGGAGTTTTGTGTTTGGATATCCGCTGACGACACTCAAGAAGCAGTAATCAAAGCAGATCAATTGAGGGAGGTAATTTCAAATATTCAATTGAAAGCAGGGAGTCGTCACGTTTGTCTTACTTTAAGCGGAGGCCTCGTTAGAAATGAGTACACGAATGAGTCTGAATTATTGAAGTATGCAGATCAATTGATGTACCAAGCCAAGGTTAATGGAAAAGATCAAATTACTCACTGTGTTAAAGCCGCTTAGAACACTAGCTTCAACCACAATACAAAAACAAAACGGAATCTCAAACTCACCGGCGCACAGGGTGAGTTAAGATTCCCTTATTATTGACTAAGATATTGAGTTCTTACTTTTAATTAGCTTTCAAATGAAAGTTTATCGCCGAACGTCTCTTTCCAGTCTTTATCGAACTGTTCAACCGCAGGTTTTACTGCTGGGTGAGCGAACATTTGTGCCGCCACATCGGTTGGTAATGTAATGGCTTCGATACCAAGTTTCATCACCTCCATCGCTTGTTGAGTGTTCTTGAAGCTGGCAGCCAAAATCTTCGCTGGTAGTTGGTTTTGATCGAGCAACAATTGAAGATCCGCGACCACTTCAACACCGTTGCCGTTCATTGCATCGATGCGGTTTACGTAGGGCGCCAAGTAGTCTGCGCCGCACAGTGCTGCAAGGAAACCTTGTTGAGCTGAATAGATAGCGGTAGCAAGAACCTGAATCTCCTCTTTTTTCATTAGCTTAATTGCTGCTAAGCCGGTTTCTGTTGCTGGCACTTTTACCACCATATCGTAAGGCAATTCATTCAGTTGGCGCGCTTCTGCCACCATGCCTTCGACGGTTGAACTCACGACTTGTGCATGAAAGCGAGGTGTACCGCCAAGTGCTTCTTGCATTCCTGCTAGGGTTTCATTCAGTCCCTGCTTTGACTTCGCCAAAATGCTTGGGTTTGTCGTCACGCCTTTTAGCGGTAGGCACTGGTTAAAGCGTTTTACTTCTGCCACATCAGCAGTATCTAAATAAAGTTCAATCATGGTTTCTACCTTAAACAAAATCTTCGTTTTGATGATGGGATCACTATAGATCTGACAATCGAACGAGATCTTGATTTTGATCAATTGAAATTTCATTTGAAACTATAGTAATTTCACAAAATGAAAGTTAAGTGAAACTTGTAAACGCTCAAATGAAGCTTTCAGTTCGAACAAAGAAAAGCCGCTCATAAGACTCAACCAGCAAGAAACGGATTAAGTACACAGCGGTAGCACAGACCAAGAGGCAAGCAGAGATGTATTTTAATATCCAACGATTCTCTACCCATGATGGCGATGGCATTCGTTCCATTCTTTTTCTTAAAGGATGCAGCTTGTCTTGCCCTTGGTGTCAAAACCCAGAAAGCCGCAGCGAAAAGCATTCACTGCTGTTTGATCAGCGAAGCTGTATGGAAGGTTGCCAACTATGCGTTTCTGCTTATCAAGCCACAACTCAACCCACAGCGGGTAGCGAAACAGTGGGTGATGGTATTCAACGCATCAACAACCAAATCATCATCAATCGCAAAGCCATCAAAGAAGACCAACTGATCGCGCTGCGAAACGTCTGTCCTACGCAAGCACTGACCGTCTGCGGTGACGAAGCAAAATCAGACATGCTGTTTGACACCTTAATGAAAGACAAACCTTTCTACGACCAAAGCCAAGGTGGCGTGACCTTCTCCGGTGGTGAGCCACTCATGCAAGCGGATTTGGTGGCAGAACTCGCGCAGCGTCTGCATGACAACCAAGTCTCTACCGCCATTGAATCGTGCATGCATGTGCCTTGGAAGAATGTCGAAAAAGTCGCGCCGCATATTGATTGCTGGTTGGCGGATTTAAAACACACCGATGAAGAAAAGTTTCTTAGCTGGGCGAAAGGTTCACTAAAACGCATCAAAGACAATTTCCGAAAACTGGCACCTATCGCGAAGCGCATTGTGATTCGCGTTCCCGTTGTGCCGGGGTTCAATGACACTATCGAAGAGTTACAAGACATCATCGATTTTGCGGCTTCACTAGAAAGCTGCCAAGAACTTCACTTGCTGCCGTACCACACGCTCGGCATCAATAAATACCGTTTGCTCGATATGCCTTACGAGTGTTCTGACAAGCCATTAAACAAACCAGAACTGCTAGAAAGCGCCATGCAATACGCAAGCGAAAACACCCAACTTAACGTGATTGTAAGAGGTTAACTATGGACCTGAACACCCTTCCTGAGCGTATCAAAGCGCACAAATCGGCACTGGTAAATATCGTAACGCCACCTGTCTGTACCGAGCGTGCAGAGGCATACACTCGTGCTTATCAAGCAAACGAAGACAAACCTGTGATTGTCCAACGTGCGCTAGCACTGCAAGAGCATTTACGCACTCGTACTATTTGGATTAAACACGATGAGTTGATCGTCGGTAACCAAGCGAGCAAAGTGCGCGCTGCGCCTATTTTCCCCGATTATACAGTCCGTTGGATTGAAGCGGAAATTGATGAGCTAGCCGACCGTCCTGGTGCAGGCTTTACTGTTACCGAAGAAGATAAGCAAAGCATTCACAGCATCACACCGTACTGGCGCGGTAAAACCGTTCAAGACCGTTGTTATGGCTTGTTCACTGATGAGCAGCAAGAAATCTTAGCCAGCACCATCATTAAAGCTGAAGGTAACATGACTTCGGGTGACGCGCACCTTGCGGTGGATAACGAAAAAATCTTGAAGCTAGGCATGAACGGTTTGTTGGAAGATGTTCGTCAGCACCGCGCTAACAATGATGTTTCGACCTTTGAAGGCTTGAAGAAAGAGCAGTTCTACAAGTCGGTCGAAATCGTGCTGCTTGCCATTCAAGATCACATGGTGAGCTACGCTGAATTGGCGGCAAAAATGGCGTTAGAAGAGACACGCCCGCTGCGCAAAGCTGAGTTAGAAAGCATTGAGGCAAACTGTCGTCATATAGCAAGCCACGCACCAGAAAACTTCTGGCAAGCGCTGCAGTTGAGCTACTTCGTTCAGTTGATGCTACAAATCGAATCGAACGGTCACTCGGTTTCTTTCGGTCGTATGGACCAGTTCCTAAACGAATTTTATGTTCGTGATATCGAAAACGGCGCGATTGAAAAAGACTTTGCACTAGAGCTTTTACAAAGCTGTTGGTTGAAGTTGCTTGAATTAAACAAGATTCGCTCTGGCGCGCACTCGAAAGCATCGGCAGGTTCTCCGCTGTACCAAAACGTGTGTATCGGCGGTCAGAAGTTGAATGAAAAGGGTGAGCCTGAAGACGCAGTAAATCCCCTTTCTTGGGCGATTCTGGAATCTTGTGGTCAGTTGCGTTCGACGCAACCTAACCTGAGTGTGCGTTACCACGAAGGTTTGAACCAAGAGTTCTTAATGGGTTGTATCGAAGTGATTAAATGCGGCTTCGGTATGCCTGCGTTCAACAACGATGAGATTGTTATTCCTGAATTCATCAAGCTTGGTGTAGAGAAAGAAGACGCTTACAACTACGCATCTATCGGCTGTATCGAGACGGCGGTTCCCGGCAAATGGGGTTACCGTTGTACGGGCATGAGCTTCATTAACTTCGCTCGTATCCTGCTCGCTTCATTGAACGAAGGTGTGGATGCAACAACGGGTAAAGTTTTCTTGCCGCACGATAAGTCATTAGCAAAAGGCAACTTTGAGAGCTTTGAGCAAGTGACTGCTTCTTGGGCAGAGCAAATCCGCTACTACACCCGTAAATCGATTGAGATTGATACGGTAGTCGACAGCGTACTTGAACAGCAAGCTCAAGACATCTTCTGTTCAACGCTGGTGGATGACTGTTTGGCTCGCGGTAAAACCGTGAAAGAAGGTGGCGCGAAATACGATTGGGTATCTGGCTTGCAAGTCGGTATCGCAAACTTGGGTAACAGCCTAGCAGCAATCAAACATCTTGTTTTCGATGATGCGCAAATCACCCAGCCCCTTATCTCACAACAACAGCTAGCAAAAGCATTGGCTGAAGATTTCGACGGCATGGAGAACGAGCAGCTTCGCCAACGTCTTATCAACTTTGCACCAAAATACGGTAACGATGATGACGCGGTAGATCAACTACTGGCAGAAGCGTACCAAGTGTACATTGATGAGCTAGAGCAGTTCGTTAATACGCGTCATGGGCGTGGTCCAATTGGCGGCGGTTACTACGCAGGTACATCAAGTATCTCGGCAAACGTCCCATTCGGTGCTTCAACCATGGCAACGCCAGATGGTCGTAAAGCGAAAACGCCATTGGCAGAAGGTGCAAGCCCGTCGTCTGGCTCAGACCGCTTAGGTCCAACAGCGGTATACAACTCGGTTGGTAAGATTCAAGCGAATAAGATCCTTGGTGGCGTGCTGCTTAACCAGAAGTTAAGCCCGGCAGCAGTTGAGTCTGAAGGGGATAAGCTCAAGCTTTCTATGTTGATTCGCACCTTCTTCAACCACCATAAAGGTTGGCATGTGCAGTACAACATTGTCTCTCGTGAGACCTTGTTAGCCGCGAAGAAGAACCCAGATCAATATCGTGATCTTGTCGTGCGAGTAGCAGGCTACTCAGCCTTCTTCACCTCGCTATCACCAGATGCGCAAGACGACATCATCGCACGTACTGAACACGAACTATAAATAAAGAAAATGAGGAAACAAAAGGCACCGATTGGTGCCTTTTCTATTTGATCTGTATCGAGTTTAGTTGCATAACCGATTGATTAATTGGGTTGTTTCAATAGGGTGGGGGAAAATCAAAAACAAGGGGAAAAAGTTATATTCAAGGATGAAAAATGAGTGTCAGTCATTACGTAAAAGAGCTACGCAGCAAAGTTGGTAATCAAGTATTAATGATTCCGGGCGTTGCCGCTGTGATCCTTAATGAAAGTAATAAACTGCTTTTGCAAAAGAAATATGATGGCAGTTGGAGTTTGCCGGCAGGCATGATTGAGCCAGCCGAATCACCTTCGCAAGCCGTGGTTCGAGAAGTCAGAGAAGAAACCGGACTCAAGATTAAAGTTGAACGTGTACTAGGTGTTTTCGGTGGAGAGGGGTTTGGTTTTACTTATCCAAACGGCGACCAAGTTGAATACACAGTTGTCTTGTTAAATTGTCTGCAAACGGGACACTTTGACAAACAGCTAGATGACGAGACTATCGAGCTGGCTTGGTTCTCTAAAACAGATATGCCGACACTTGCTTTGCCTTATCCCCTTGAGTGTTTATTTGCAGAAAACATCGAGCCATTGGTTTCGTAACGACTGCCCACTCAAACTAACACAAGGAAGAAAATGCAAATAGTTAAAGCCAATCTCAGCCATTTAGAAGCTTTCAAACACTATGTCGAGAAATGTGCTCAGGCAGAAATGGGAATGTACGTCGCCGCCAAGGGCGACAGTGAAGCGCTGCTGAAAAAAAGAATTGGATACGCCAATGGTGAAGGTTTACCTGAAGGCTGGACGCCATCTTCGACTTACTTCTGTATTGAGGAAGGATACTTGGCTCGATTCGAGTTCGCGAAGGTAGCAACGACTACCTTGAAAATGTGATTGGGCATATTGGTTACGAAACCGCGCCAGATGCACAAGGTAAAGGCATCGCTACCGCTATGCTGAACTGGGTGAAATTCGAAGTTATTGATGATGCGGCTATTGTCACATGTGATGTCAATAATACAGCCTCAAGGCGCGTAATTGAGAAGGCTGGTGGTAAGTTCCTCAACACATTTTATTCGGAACAAGAGCAATACGAAGTGCGTCGTTATCGGTTGATGGCTGGATGAGTCCCCGTTATAAAAATGCAAGGTATAACAAGATGAAACAATCCATTGTCCATATTGCTTTGGTCGTCAAAGGCTACGATGAAGCGATTGATTTTTATGTGAACAAACTGAAGTTTGAGCTGGTGGAAGATACTTACCAACCAGAGCAAGATAAACGCTGGGTTGTGGTTTCTCCGCCGGGTTCCAATGGCGTGACTTTACTGCTAGCCAAAGCATCAAAACCAGAGCAGCATGCCTTTATCGGTAACCAAGCGGGTGGACGTGTGTTCCTATTCTTGAATACCGATGACTTCTGGCGCGACTACAACCGAATGGTAGAGCAAGGCATTAAGTTTATTCGCCCCCCAGCGGAGCAGGACTACGGCATTCTCGCTGTGTTTGAAGATCTTTATGGCAACCTGTGGGACTTGCTCGAAATGAGTCCAAGCCATCCCATGTCGTCTCGCACATAATCTTGTCTTAGTTACTACAAAAAGCACTCTTATTGTTTAAAAAATCCTAATCAATATTAGTGTGATCTATATCACCTATTGAACGAATCAGATAGAATGGCGGCCACTTTCAATATGCCCTTTTCTAACCGTATCTCGAAAGTGAATTAACAACTTGTTATTTAAAAGAAATTTCCTTCGAGGACGCCGCTATCATTAGTACAAACAATATCACCATGCAATTTGGTGCCGAGCCACTGTTCGAAAATATCTCTGCTAAATTTGGCAACGGCAACCGTTATGGTCTGATTGGCGCAAACGGCTGTGGTAAGTCGACATTTATGAAAATCCTGAGCGGAGCACTCGCGCCAAGCTCGGGCAACGTTTCCATTACTCCGGGGCTGAAACTGGGCGTATTGAGCCAAGATCAGTTTGCGTTCGAGCAATACAGCGTAATTGACGCTGTGATCATGGGCGATCGCAAGCTTTGGGAAGTGAAGCAGGAACGTGACCGCATCTATTCATTACCTGAAATGAGCGAAGAAGACGGCATGAAAGTCGCTGAGCTGGAAAGCGAGTTCGCAGAAATGGACGGCTACACAGCAGAAAGCCGTGCTGGCGATATTTTGCTTCAAGCGGGTATTGAAGAAGAGCTGCATTTTGGTTTGATGCAACAAGTTGCTCCAGGCTGGAAGCTGCGCGTACTTTTGGCGCAAGCTCTGTTTGCTAATCCAGATATTTTGCTGCTCGACGAACCAACCAACAACTTGGACATTCACACCATCAACTGGTTGGCAGAAGAGTTGAACCAACGTAAGTGCACGATGATCATCATCTCGCACGACCGTCACTTCTTAAACTCTGTGTGTACTCACATGGCAGATATCGATTACGGCGAACTGCGTATTTACCCTGGCAACTATGAATACTTCCTTGAAGCATCGGGTCTTCGTCGCGAGCAGTTACTGGCTTCTAACGCGAAGAAAACCGCTGAAATCAACGAACTTCAAGAATTCGTAAACCGTTTTGGTGCGAATGCATCGAAAGCGAAACAGGCTAGCTCTCGCGCTAAGAAGATGGAAAAAATCCAACTCGACGAAGTGAAAGCAAGTAGCCGTGTTAGCCCGTCGATTGATTTCGGTGAGGGCAAAAAGCTGCATCGCTTAGCGTTAGAGCTGCAAGACCTTGGTCATTCTTTCGGTGATGAATTGTTGTTTGAAAAAGGCAACTTACTGTTAGAAGCAGGCACTCGCCTTGCGATCATTGGTGAAAATGGTGTGGGTAAAACCACCTTGCTGCGTTGCCTTGTCAATGAGCTTGAACAAACTCAAGGCGTTGTGAAGTGGTCTGAAAATGCCTCTATTGGCTACTGCCCACAAGACAGTAGTGCAGACTTTGATAATGATCTGACCATCTTTGAGTGGATCTCTCAGTGGCGTACCGTGAAGCACAATGACCTAATGGTGCGTGGCATTCTAGGTCGTTTGTTGTTTACCGCTGATGATGCCAATAAAAAAGCGAAAAACTGCTCGGGTGGTGAGAAGAACCGCCTGCTGTTTGGTAAGCTAATGATGCAAGACATCAACGTTTTGGTTATGGATGAGCCAACCAACCACATGGATATGGAAGCGATTGAAGCGTTAAACAGCGCATTAAAAGACTACACGGGCACTTTGATTTTTGTTAGTCATGACCGTGAGTTCGTATCGTCATTGGCGACTTCAATCATTGATGTAAAAGACAAACAGTTGGTGAGTTTCCAAGGTACATTTGAAGAGTACATGGCACACCAACAAAAGGTGCTTAGCGCTGCGTAACCAAGCGCCGATCATCGTGAATAATTGGACGTAAAGATCGTCTTTGAGACGAAGAATACAACAGATTATTTGCAATAGTGATTTAATCTAAACCTAATAGAGGTAAGGTGGTGAGTACAACGCTTGCCACCCACAATTAAGGAGCCGTTCATGAGCCATGAATTTATGACCGACGAAGAACGTATTGAACTGCAGAAGAACAACCCTCTGCACGGTCTTAAATTAGAAGACATGTTGCAGCAGCTTGTTGACCATTACGGTTGGGAAATCCTCGACACAGCAATGCGTATGAACTGTTTCAACACCAAGCCAAGTATTGCGAGCAGTGTTAAATACCTTAAGAAAACAGAATGGGCTCGGGAGCGTGTAGAGAACTTCTACCTGTACCGCTACAAGCGCATGCCAAAAGCGTCTGAATACGAATACAACTTGCCACCACGCGCTCGTACTTTCCGTCATGGATTAGAGCCGCGTGAACCAATGGAATTGACGGTTGAATCGATTCTGGCGTCACAAGCGAAGGCTGCGTCTGCGCACAAAGAGCGTTCATCAAAACAGCGAGCTGATCGCGCTCGATTTAACAACCGCCGCCGATAAAACCTCTCAACTATTCTTGTTCACGTATGCTCTGATGCCTCTGGAACACGAATGACTTCGGTGAAAAGCCAAACCACTCGGTTTGGCTTTTTATCATCTCTTTTCCGGCTAAATCAATTTCTTATCAAGACCCTAGCTTGATAATCGAAGAATACATTTGCTGTGGATCTGACTGACGGTCGAAACGGCCTTGAAAGCTCTCCACCACATAATCAATAAATGCTCGAAGCTTCTGCGATTGCTCTTTGTGGAAAGGGTAGACAATATACAAAGCATGTTTTTCCATTTGCCATTCGGGTGTGATTTCGATTAACTCACCAGATGCCAACTGAGGCTCAACAAAAAAATCGGGCAATAAAGCGACGCCATGTCCTGCACATGCTGCTTGGGTAAGCGCTAAGCCGCTATTAACAGTGTAAACACTCGCAGGCAGATCAACTTCCAGTACCTCATTGCCATTTTGAAATGTCCAGCGGTGAGACGTTGAAGAGAGGCTATAGCTAAGTAGGCGATGGTTTATAACGTCACGTGGAGATTGAAACGGCTGCGACTCTTCAAGGTATTGAGGGGAAGCGCAAAGTACACGGCGGATATCCAATAGTTTGCGCGAACGTAGGCTAGAGTTACCCAATTCGCCTCCGCCACGAATGGCAATATCAACCCCTTGCTCAATCAAATCAATATGTTCATCACTCATCACCACTTCGATGGACAGTTCTGGATGCAGCTTCATAAACTCGCAGATGATGGGGTTTAGCTCAATCAACCCTAATGACATCGGCATGCTGATTTTTAGCGTGCCCTTTAATGTGTGGGAAGATTCAATCACTGAGCGGTCTGCATTATTGAGTGCATCGAGAACCTGACACACTTGCTGATAATAGAGCTGACCATTATCGGTAATGTGTAAATTGCGGGTAGTACGATTAATTAGAGGGCTTTTTAAGTAGCTCTCTAGTTCATTGATGTTCTTACTTATGGCGGCTTTTGAGAGATTCAAATCTTCTGCTGCCGCGACGAAGCTACCTAGCTCCACCACTCGACGAAATACGGTTAATGCTCTGATCTTATCCACGCATTAGTTTCCTCATGTTTTCATTGTTCACTAATGGTGAACTATATAGCCACTATTATAGTGTTTATTCACTGATGGGAGTTAATTAATATCACCTCATTCACTGAGTGCCCGACACAAGTAGGGGCAAACGTAATTAGGATTCCACTATGAAAAAGATCGTCGCATTTACTGGTAGTAACAACAGCCAATCAATCCACAGCCTTTTAGTTCAAGCGTTGGCAAACCAAGCTACACAAACAGAAGTAAACACCATTGACCTAAACGACTTTGAATTGCCAATGTACGGCTTGGATGTTGAAGGTCAGGGCATCCCAGAAAACGCACACAAACTGCGTGCAACGTTAAACGAATACGATGCGATCATCATTGCATCACCAGAACACAACGGCTCAATGCCAGCATTCCTGAAAAATGCGATCGATTGGCTATCACGTGTTGCACCTCAAGGTACATCTTTCTTTGGTGACACTAAGAAACCAGTTCTGCTAGTGAGCACATCTCCAGGTGCAAACGGCGGCGCAACTAATATCAAAACCATGGCTGAGTTGATGCCTTGGTGGGGCGGCGATGTAAAAGGCACATACAGCCTAGGCGGCTTCTACGACAAGTTCCAAGATGGCAAATTTAATGCTGCGACCTCAGCGGAGTTGAGTGAGTTAATGGTGTCTTTCGAGCAGTCTCTATAAGTTATCTATGCTCGCGCAAGTCGCTATTAATCAGGGTTGCTAATCAAGAAAGGTAGGTAAGGTATGGCGGTATTAGAACAAGGCGTTTGGTATCCAAATAAAGACACAAAAATGAAGTGTGGGCCGAGAATAGGTTTGGTTCGCCAAGTTCCATTGATTAGTAATGAGCACAATGTCATCCGAAACGTATCGAGATACGGCTGATGACATTTAAATTTAATCGTAATATTTAGCAGTTAGCTTTCCGAGCTATTACTTGGGCTGTACGCTAGGATAAAAATCCAAACAACGCTCAGTAAGCCACTGCATGACAGGACCTTCTTCCTTTACTTTGCCCGTCACTCGGTCAATTTGTAAAAGCCAATCTTTCTCTTCCCCTTGTAGTTTAAGGGGAACGATATTTGAGTGTTTTTGAAACAGGTGGTCAGGTATCAAGCTCCAGTTATTATTCAGTTTAATCAACTCTACTAATGTTTCTAAGTCATTCACTTTGGTCAGTGAATTCGATAAGTTCGCGTTGTAGTGAGCAGGGTAGTCTTTTAATACGATTTGTCGATACGTCTTAAGCGCTTCAAAAGAAACGGAGTCTTCGGCCAATAGTGGATGTGATTGATGTACAGCGATAGAAAACGGCACATAGCCAATCGAACCTAAAATCACATTCTTAGGCTGTGTGCTGCCCCACAACATAAAACCGATATCCACTTCATTACTCGCGACAGCATCAGCAATATCATTGTTTTTCAATACATTGAGATTGAGTTCGGTGTGCGGGAATTGCTGATAAAACTCTTCAATCACGCCAAAAAACTGCGGTGTTAGTAAAAGCGCATTGATTCCTATCGAGATCCTATCTTCTACTCCCACATTGAATGTTTGCAGCATATTTTGTACGTGTTGTGCATGCTCTAACAATGAGAGGGCTTGAGCATGCAGTCTCTCGCCTTGTGCCGTTAAGGTAGGCAATCGAGAAGTACGATCAAAGATGGTCAGCCCTGTGTCGATTTCCAAGTTTGAAATCGTAGTACTGACCGCAGACTGTGCTTTACCAAGCTTTCTTGCTGCCGCAGAAAACGAACCACATTCCACGCACATGACTAACGTTTCAAGTTGTTGAAGATTGAACATAACGATGTATCTAATTTTTAGATGGTAACTAACTATATCTTATAAAAAGTTTAGATGACAATCGCTCCATTAATCGTTAAGTACAAGTAGAGAATAAGATGAGTAACAACCAATCTGCGGAAATATCGGATACACAAAGGGAACTTGAAGCATTGCGTGAACGCTTGCGTCAAAATACTCAAACCATGCAAAGTTCGGCCAAGAAATCAGACGCGAACGAAATGATGTCCGGGGTGATTAAGACGGTGGCTACGTTCGAAAAAGACTAATAGACCTTTTTCCAGAAGGTATAAGTATAAAGGCACCAACGTACTGTCGGTGCCTTAGGTCGATGATGAACCAAGTTCTATTGTTTGTTTAGCTCAGCCGCGGTATCCACAAAGATACCTTGGATGTCTTTCGCTTCACGCTCTGTTTGACCACCGTGTTTTAGGAACGCATCGATGATCGCTGCGGTTTTCTGCTCTTTTGCGCGCTCTAAGAAGTAACGCAACTCTAGCTCTGCACCTGCGTCTTCATCTTTAATAGAAGTTGCGATGATCTCTTTGTACATTACGATATCACGCACTTCTAGTTGGCTAATCACGCCCAATGTTGCCGCCAAGAACCCATCCAAGTCTACTTTAGGCACAAATTGAGTAATGATGTTTAACTGCTCTGCTTGCTGTGCCGTAAAGTCGTTACCAAGTAGCAGTGCTTGAAGCGCTTCGTTTTTACCCATGCGACGAGCGAACTGTACCGCACCTTGACCACCCGTTGGGATGTTGACGTGTATCTCTGGCTGAGCAAATGCTGCGTTTTCAGTGCCGTAAGCCAAGTCACACGCCATCACAAACTCATTACCGCCGCCACGAGCTACACCATCAACCACAGCAACCGATACTTGTTTCATCGCTTTGATATTGGCAATCATGTGGTTGAATTCAATTGATGCTGCCTGACCACCTTGTGTGCCATTGATAACTTTCAAATCTAAATGCGCTAAGAAGAAAGACTCATGAAGTGATTTGAATACCACCACTTTCGTATCGCGGTCACCTTTAAGTGATAGTACAAACTCGTTGATTTCATTAATCAAATCGATAGTCAGTACATTCACTGGTGGGTTGTTGATTTCAACAGTAGCGATGCCATTTTGTTGTGTGATTGATAGCGTTTTCATAGCTGTTTCCTCAGCGTTAGTAAGATTAGCAGACCTCAGTAACGCGAATTTATTGGTTTGGTATTGAGGAGGTTTGTCTCTCTCCCGTTGTGTGCAGCTACTATAGATTTGTTATAAGATGAGAAAAATAAGCTAAATGGAACATAATTGATGCCATAGAAGCAACAATGGTTTGTAGGTAAGGCGTTATGGATTTCTCTAGTCGTTTATTGCTGTTACTTGAAGTGGTCGAACTTGGCTCCTTCACCAAGGTATCAGAACAGAAGAATGTGGATCGTTCGGTGATCTCAAAACAGATCAGCCGTTTGGAAGAAGAGCTGGGTGTTCGCTTGCTCAACCGAACCACGCGCTCCTTATCATTGACGGCTGCCGGGAATGAAATGATCAACCAAGCCAAATCCCTTCGTACACTGCTGAGTGATACTCACCGTTTGGCGCAGAATTATCACGAAGAGCCTCGTGGGGTCTTGCGTATTACCAGTTCGACCATGTTTGGACGTCAATACGTTCAAGATGCGATTTCAGTGTTTCAACAGCAATACCCAGATGTGGAGTTTGAGCTGCGTTTGGAAGATCGCATGGTTGATATGGTGCAAGAGGGCTTTGATATTGGCTTTCGCATCGGACGACCTAAAAACTCGAGCTTGATTACTCGTAAGATTGCACGAAGCCGCCTGTTGATTGTTGCCGCCCCTGCGTTTTTAGAAAAGTATGGTGAGGTGAACAGTCTAGAAAAATTGGAATCGCTACCCGCCACCATCTACGCTGCACCAGGTCTTTTGTTCGATAAATTCGGCTACCAAGATGAGCATGGTAAACAGCAGTATTTTCAGCTTAATGTCGCTTATAAAGTGAATGATGTGGAAATGTTGGCAAGAAGTGCAGCAGGAGGAAATACGCTTGCCGTAGTAACCGCACAAATGGTTCGAGATGAAATCAGACAAGGGAAGTTGGTGCCGATCATGACCGATTTGAATATTGATGATTTCGGCACCTTCTATGCGGTCTATCCACACCGAGACGCACCAATTAAAACCAAGTTATTCATCGACACGCTAAAATCCATTGCTGGGGAAGACATCCCTATCTGGGAAAAGAACATCCCAAACTTCGACAAAATGTATGGACGCGGGAAGTAGGATAAACGGCAGAGTATTATTTAACCTGCCGTTTGTTTTAAGGCTTTTTACGGCGACTTAGTCATTACTTCGCTTGTTGTATCTCAACTAAACCACCTGCGTTATGAAGGTTGGTAAATCCTTGCGATTGTAGGTACTGATACGCTTGCCCTGAGCGATTACCACTGCGGCAATAAAGCACGATTTGCGTATCTTTATCGACATTAGCAAAGTGTTTATCCAACTCAGAAAGCGGAAAGTTAATCGCATTGTCCAAGTGACCATCGGCAAACTCTTGTGGTGTGCGCACATCGACAATCATTGCGCCTTGCTCAATCCATTGCCAACCCTGCTCTGCACGTTCAGAAGCCAATACCGGTGGAGCGGTGAAAGCTAAGCTTAAACAAGTGAATACAATCGGTAGTAGTTTTTTCATTGAGTTCCTTTCCTCAAAGGCAATTGTCTCTATTGGTTCTGATGAAGATTATACGTGCTAATTGGGGTGTTCAACATGGTACTAGTCGGAAAAAGGCCAGCTCTCGCGAACTGACCTTTGAAGAGGGAAGAGTGATAGAGGTTTATTGAGGCGCTTTCATCGCTTCAGATTGCTCGCCCGTCATCACGAAGTGCAACTCACCACCCGGTTTGAACTCGGAATGGTCGAAGAAGAAACCGTTATCCAAAGCTTTGCCATTGATGGTGACAGACTTGATGTACATGTTGTCATCGGCGTTGTTCTCTGTGGTGATGGTAAACGTGCCGCCTTTCACCGGAATCACCGCTTTGTCGAATAGTGGACGACCCACAGTGTAAATAGGTTCTGCTGCGTTCACTTGGTAGAAGCCTAATGCAGACATCACATACCAAGCGGACATTGCGCCCACGTCTTCGTTACCAACTACGCCTTCTGGGGCAGCGAAATACATGTCATCAAGAATGTGGTCGACGACTTGTTGCGTCTTCCATGGTTCTGCGGTCCAGTTGAATAGGTAAGGAATGTGGTGTGAAGGCTCGTTACCAAACGCAACTTGACCAATCAAACCAGACATATCCGGTGTTTCAGTGCCTTGGCTTTCTGCGGTGAAGGTTGCTTCTAGGTTTTTCTGGAACTCAGCATCGCCACCCATGATGGTTTTTAAGCCAGCGATGTCATGCGGTACAAACCAAGTCCACTGCCACGCGTTACCTTCGGTGTAGTTGCCTGTTTCGTGTTCTGTGCCGTATGGGTCGAATGGCGTCATGAAGGTTTCATCAATCATCACTGGGCGCATAAAGCCCGTCACGCCATGTTCTGCGTATTCTGTTGGGTTGTAATCGAAGTATTTTGTGTAGCCTTTTGAGCGTTCAAGGTATTGCTCTTCCGCTTGAGTATCACCGGCTGCTTTGGCGATTTGCGCGATAGCCCAATCGTAGAACGCGTTTTCCAGACCGTAAGAAACAGACTCAACCGTGTAGTCTTCAAATACTGGTTCACCATCGACACGTTGGATGGCAGGCGTGAAGCCGTTTTTCTCAATGTAATCGATGTGCTTGGTTAAGGTGCGATCCAATACGCCCTGATCCCAATCGGCTTGCAGTGCTGGGTAGTTGTCGTAAGTCGAAGAGTCGATCGCTGCTTTCAGCGCCAGCTCTTTCTCTTGCTGAGTAAACTCTTCCGGGAATTTGGTCATCGCATCCGCAATCACTGCTACCGCTGGGTAGCCGACCATGGTGCCTGTTTCGTCACCTAAGTGCTCCCATTTCGGCAGCAAGCCGCTTTCAGTGTACTTCTGAACTAGGTTCTTCGCGTACTGCACCGCGCGGGTTGGCTCTGTGATGGTTTTTAGTGGGTGCAACGCACGTTGGGTATCCCATAGAGAGTAAACCGAGAAGTTTGGCTGTTCTTCCGTTGCTTGACCGTAAACGATGGAGTATTCCCCTTCGCCTTCACGAATTGAGCCTTTGCTCATGCCACGGAATCGACCATCTACGTCTTGATGCACCATGGGTGCAATTTTGGTGTGGTAAAGCGCAGTGTAGAAGATCTCTTTCTGATCTTCCGTGCCCCCTTCAATTGAGAAGTTGAGTGCTTTTGCCCATTTATCACGTGCGTTGTTGCGCGCAGTATCGAAAGAGACATTCGCTTCGGCATCGTAGTTGTTTTCTGCACCTTGTGGGTCAACCGCAGATAACGCCACTTGCGCGTTCAACTCCTGTGAGCCTTCATCTTCAAATTCGATGTAGGCAGTGACGTCCGCTTTGACACGCTTAACTGGATTACCTTGGTCATCGTAAATCAATTCAGAAACGTGCTCTGCCGTTAGACCGTCAACAGGCTTACCATTGGCAAGGATGTAGACGTCTTTGATCTTCTTATCGAAAGTCGCATAGAAGAAGATTTTTTGGTTTTTCGCCCAACCAGAGAAGTGCGCTGCGTCGCGCTCGCCCGTGATGGTATGACCGTCTTCGCTCACCGTCAGTTTGTTGCGCAGAGAGGTCGAACCCCAATCACTGTTAAGGATGGAGTTGAGGTCTATCTTCAGACGTTGTGGTTGACCTTGTGGGTAGGTGTAGCGGTGGAAGCCGACACGTTCAGAAGCAGTAAGCTCAGCTTTGATGCCGTTTTCTGCAATCTTCACCGAGTAGTAACCCGCTTCTGCTACTTCAGAGGTTTTGTCCATTTTGACTGAAATCGCTTCGCGGTAGTCGTCGCTGTCTTCGATGTATTTAGCTTTATCTTCGGTAAACGGCAGGAACAGAATGTCACCTAAGCCGCCCATACCCGTGCCAGATAGGTGAGTGTGGGAGAAGCCAAATAAGGTCTTTTTATCGAAGTGGTAACCTGATGAAGAGTGCCAGCCGATCAGCTCGGTATCTGGAGAAAGTTGCACCATGCCTTCTGGCACAACAGGACCCGGGAAGGTGTGTCCGTTAAAGCCTGTTCCAATGAATGGGTCGACGTATTTTAGGTTGGAAGTATCGACGCTTGGTGAGGTGTTATCGTCGTCATCGTTGCAGCCAGCCAAACCAATAACACTTGCAATCACAGCGGTGGCGATAGCGGTTTTCGTAAAGTTCATAATCTTGATTCCTTAGGCAGGAAGCGCGTCACTTCCTGCCACTGAGTTAATCTATCTGCTTATTCTTTAAACACGAATTACATAAAACGTTACTGAGCTTGAAGCGCTTCTTGCTTGTCACCCGTCATGACGAAGTGAAGCTCGCCGCCCGCTTTGATTTCGCTGTGCTTGAAGGTGAAGTTGGCATCCAGCGGTTTGCCGTTGATGGTTACAGACTTCACGTACTTGTTGTGTGGGCTGTTGTTGTCTGCGATGACTGTGAATTCGCCGCCTTCCACTGGAATGGTGATTTCATCAAACATAGGACGACCGATGGTGTAGACCGGATCCGCAGGCGTCACTTGGTAGAAGCCCATTGCCGACATCAAGTACCAAGAGCTCATCTGGCCCACGTCTTCGTTACCAATCAAGCCAGTTGGCTCGCTGGTGTACATCTCTGACATGATACGGTCTAGGTACTCTTGTGCTTTCCATGGCTCATCGGTTAGCGCGTATAGGTAAGGAATGTGATGTGATGGCTCGTTACCGTGCATGTACTGACCGATGTAACCCGTTAGGTCTGGCAGTTCTTCACCTGTGTTTGAAGAACGTGCATTAAATAGCTCGTCCAAGTCTTCACGGAAAGCTTTCTCTGGCGTGGTGTCTTTGCCTTGAGCCAAGTCTGCTTGGTAGATTTCTTGTTTCAGACGGTTGAAATCGTGCATTGGTTGGAACTTCCATTGCCACGCGTTCCCTTCGGTGTAGGCAAACTCGTCCACGTAGTAAGGGTCAAACGGTAGCAGCGGGCATTTCTCTTTCATCACGCCTGAGCCTTCTGGCCACTCAACCATTTCACACTCAGCTAAACGATCTTCATCAATCGGTTGGTTGAACTCCAAAGGTGGTTTGTTTGGTGATGAGCTAAGCGGGTGGTTTTTCGGACGTAAGAAGCCTGTCTCTGCATCCCAATGGTTAAGCCAGTTGTCAGCACGAGTCATAAACTCTTCTTGCAGTTTTACATCGCCAGCCATGCGCGCGATTTCTGCCATTGCCCAGTCGCCATAAGCAAACTCAAGCGTGTAAGACGCACTGTTCCAGTAGCCGTGGTGAACAAAGCCGTTTTCTTCGTACACCTTCACTTGCACAACGTTGGCTGCGCCGATGTTGTTGTCTTCCGTCCAATCTGGGAATTCAGACGCCTCGTGGTAACGCACCGTAAACTCAGCCGCTTCTTTGGCAAGTTGTGGGTCGATGTCTAAGCCTTTTGCCATCGCGTCAGCAATGATAGAAACCGCAGGGAAACCGATCATAGTGCCCGTGTAGTGGCTGTGCAGTTCCCATTTCGGTAGGATGCCACCGTCTTCGTATTTACGAATTAGATCGTTGGCAAACTCTTCGGCACGTTCTGGGTCGATAATGGTTTTCAGTGGGTGCGCTGCACGGAAAGTATCCCACATGGAGTACACAGAGTAGTTTGGTGTGTCGCCCGCGTCTTTTTGAATGCGTGTACGCATCGCAGGGTATTGACCGTCGACATCTTGGAAGATCATTGGCGCGATAGAAGCGTGGTAGAGCGCGGTGTAGAAGATTTCTTTTTGATCTTCTGTGCCGCCAGATACCATCATGCGGCTAAGCTCTTGGTGCCATGCGTCGTTGGCTTGAGCGCGCGCAGTATCAAATGACACGTCTTTTGCTTCTGCTTCTAGGTTCTTCTCCGCACCTTCTGTGCCTGTTGGTGACAAGCCTACTTGGATTTCTAGCGGTGTTGATGATGGTGCGAATTCTAGGTAAGCGATGGTTTTCACTGCGTCGATGTTGTCGTTGTTTACATCGATTTCCGTTTCTGCGCCGTCAACTAAAGCGATGGCTTTGACGATAGGTTGGTTGAAAGTGGCGTAGAAGTAGACGTGTTGGTTGTTCGCCCAACCGTTCGAGCTACGTAAACCACGGATGGTGTAAGCGTCGATGAACTCCAAATCACCCTTCATGGTGCGGTTATTGAAGTGACCTTTGTTGAGGGTGTGGTCTAAATCGAACTTGATGTGTGGCGTAGTGCCTTCTTTGAAGGTGTAGCGGTGGAAGCCAACACGTTGCGTGGTGGTTAGCTCAGCTTTGATTTCGCCTTTGTTCAGTTCAACCGCGTAGTAGCCCGCTTCTGCGGTTTCGTTGTCTTTATCGAAGGTGTTGAAAACGGCGTTTTCTTTCTTGGTGAAAGGCAGAACTAAGATGTCACCAAGGTCGGTAATGCCTGTGCCAGAAAGGTGAGTGTGGGAAAAACCATACACTGGGATTTCAGTCAGCTTGCCGTGGTCGAAGTAACCGGCGGCAGAGCCCCAACCTTCCATTTCGGTATCAGGAGAAAGTTGTACCAAACCGTAAGGCACAACCGCCCCAGGGAAGGTGTGACCATCTGCGCCTGTACCAATCAATGGATTGACGTATTGAGTTAGTGTGGTATCGAGGGATGGTGTACCAGAGTTGCTGTTGTCGTCATCACTGTTACAACCAGCAAGACCAAACATGGCAGCGAGTATAGCGGTAGAGATAAGGGTTCTTTTTAGTTTCATTTTTATGGTTCCACTGAAGTGAAGCTTTTTTAGGGAGCTCGATGCCCCCTTTCGTTATTTGGATGGGTATCGGTTACTGCGCTTTCATCGCTTCAGATTTGTCTGAAGTCATGACGAAATGCAGTTCACCACCGTCTTTCAAATCGCTGTGCGCGAAGCTGAAGTTGTCACTCAATTGTTTGCCGTTGATGGTCACCGACTTCACGTAGATGCTCTCTTGGCTGTTATTTTCTGAGGTGATGGTGAATTTACCGTCCGCGACTGGAATCACGGCTTTGTCGAACAGAGGACGACCGATGGTGTAGCTTGCTTCGCCCGGAGTGACTTGGTAGAAGCCCAATGCAGACATCACATACCACGCCGACATCTGACCGACGTCTTCGTTACCAATCAGACCTTCATGGGTTGGGTGGTAGAACTCGTTCATCGCTTGGTCGACGATTTCTTGTGTCTTCCATGGCTCTGCTGTCCAGTTGTATAGGTAAGGTACGTGGTGATCTGGCTCGTTCCCCATCACGAACTGACCGATATAGCCTGACATGTCGTGTGACTGGCTTGTATCGGCGTTGGAGTCCGCATTAAACAGCGCATTCAAGTTGGCTAAGAATGCCGCTTTGCCTTGTTCGGTTACGTTTTCAGGAAGAGAGAAGTCGGTGCGGTCGATGTGCTCGCCACCCATCACGTTAGCCAGACCGTTCAAGTTGTGCGGTGCAAACCATGTCCATTGCCATGTGTTGCCTTCGGTGAAGTCTTCACCACGGTGCTCGGCGCGGTAAGGCCAGAACACGTCACTTTCGTTGAGTGCTTTGCGGTCTTTACAGGCGTTGTAGTCCATACCGTCAGGGATAGACAGCGCCAAGTTCTCGTCCAAACATTCTGCTTTCAGGTTGTTTGCCCAAACTTTGCTGCCGCTGTTCATGTAAGCCGGACGCATAAAGCCGGTTGCACCCAATGCGTTGCCTTTGGTGTCTTGCAGTTTGCCGTATTGTTCTGGGTTGTAATCGAAGTAGTTCTTGAACGATTCTGAGCGCGCCATGTAGCGGTCGTATTGTTGGTCATTGCCCGCAAGTTTAGCGATCTGAGCGATACACCAGTCGTAGTAAGCATTCTCAAGACCGTATGACACTGACTCGTTCACGAGCTCATCGTATTTATCGACTTTTAAGCCTTCTACGTAACCCGGTTTGTCACCAGAGTCCGGCGCCCATTTGGTGTTAGCTGGAATAAAGCCGACGTCTTCTTGGTAGTCGTTATGACGAGTCATGACCGTGAAGCGTTTGTCACCGTTCCAAGCGTCTTGGTAAGGCACCCAGCTTTCAGTTTTATCAAGGTTGAAGTTGACTGTTTCGTCAGCGGCTTTCAGTGCCAAATCAAACTCAGCGGCAGTAAAGGCTTCTGGGTGTTTGACCATGATATCGGCAATAACCGAGACCGCAGGGTGACCGACCATTTCACCGGTGTAATCCGAGTGCAGTTCCCACTTTGGCAGCACGCCGCCCGTTTGGTATTTGTTCAATAGATCGCGTGCGTGTTCAATCGCGCGGTCTTTATCGATGATGGTTTTCAGTGGGTGTGCGGCGCGGAAGGTATCCCACATTGAGTACACTGAGTAGTTCACTAAGCCATCTTCTGCTTGGTGCACTTTGCCATCCATGCCACGGTATTTGCCATCCACATCTTGGTATAGGAATGGAGCAACAAACGTACGGTAGAGCGAGGTGTAGAACATGGTTTTGTCAGCTTTGTTGCCGCCTTCCAGTTCAAACTCGCCAAGGATGTTTTCCCAAGCCACGCGGTTTTGTTGTACGACGTTGTCGAAATCCCAGCCGTTGGTGTCCGCTTCTAGGTTTTTCAGTGCGCCGTCAACGCCAGTGCCAGAAATAGCTACTTTGACCACCAATGGCTCATCGCTCTTACCAAAGTTCAAATGCGTCAGGACATCGTTTGCGCGTTTCGCCAAACGTTCTGGATCAGGTTCTGGTTCGCCCGGCATTGGTTTGTGTTCTGCGTAACCACGGTAATCTTCCAAGCCGACTTCAGTAGCGTCAGTTGGAGTCAGTTTGCTCTCAGAAGCCAGCTTGGTGTACAGATTCTCTTCAATGATTGGATCAGAGAATTCTGCCGCGAAGAATACAGTTTGCCATTGACCCCATTCGTTTGAGGTACGCGCGCCTACGACTGTGGTGTCGTTAACGCGTTTGTAGTAGATACTGCGAGAGTGGTTGCCGTATTGTTCCAACAGTTCGTGTTGCAGGTCGATACGTACTTTGCGATCTTCACCCGGTTTGAAGGTGTAACGCTGGAACGCCACGCGGTCGGTTGCCGACAGTTCAGCTTTTACGCCAGTTTCTACAAGGTCAACCGAGTAGTAACCAACTTCTGCCACTTCCGAGCTTTTATCCATGGTCACGGCATCGGTATTGAAGCCTGTGTATGGCAAGAAGGCGAAGTCATTTAGGTCGCCTTTACCTGCGCCAGAAATGTGAGTCATTGAGAAGCCAGAAAGCAAGCTGTGCACAGGATCGTATTCAACAGGCGAGCCTTTGCCATTCCAACCGTTTGGATCGAAGTTATCTGGTGAAGGTTGAATCATACCTTCTGGCATAACTGGAGAAGGGTTAACGTTGCCAAGACCTTTAGTGCCGATCAAGGTATCAACGAATTCCAAAGTAGGGGTAGAGATAACCGGAGTTTCTGGATCAGAGTCGCTGCCACAACCAGCAAGACCAAGCATGGCGGTTAACACTGCGGTAGAGAGTAGGGTTCTTTTTAGTTTCATTGTTTTTATTCCACGAGAAAAGGGGACACGAGGTCCCCTCAAAATCATTATTCGCCAAGGTTGGCTTGCATTGCTTCAGACTTGTCAGCTGTCATCACGAAGTGCAGTTCGCCGCCTGCTTTGAATTCGCTGTGCTGGAAGGTGTTGTACACATCCAGAGGCTTACCGTTGATGGTCACTTCTTTGATGTACATGTTGTCTGGACCGTTGTTCTCAGCCGTTACCGTGAAGGTGCCAGAACCAATGTCTACCGTCGCTTTGTCGAAGATTGGACGACCGATGCTGTAGGTTGGATCGGTTGGCGAGATTTGGTAGAAGCCCAGTGCTGACATCAAGTACCACGCCGACATTTGACCTACGTCTTCGTTACCGATGATGCCGTCTGGCGTCGGCTTGTAGAACTGGTCGTAAACTTGGTCTAGGTATTCCTGCGCCTTGTAAGACTCTTCAGTACGGTTGTACAAGTAGATGACGTGGTGCGAAGGCTCGTTACCGTGA
This sequence comes from Vibrio sp. M260121, assembly GCF_036533715.1. Taxonomy (NCBI): domain Bacteria; kingdom Pseudomonadati; phylum Pseudomonadota; class Gammaproteobacteria; order Vibrionales; family Vibrionaceae; genus Vibrio; species Vibrio sp. M260121. The sequence goes on from NZ_JATABF010000014.1 coordinate 25,168, forward strand.
ATGTACTGACCGATGTAGCCTGTCATGTCTTGGTGCGCTTCGCCGCCATTTGGATCGGCAGTAAATAGGTTGTTCAGCTTGTCGTTCAAACCTTGCGTGCCGCCCATGATTTCAGTCAGCTTGTCTAAGTCTTGCATGAACGCCCATTGCCATTGCCACGCGTTACCTTCTGTGTAGTAGAACGCGTCAGACTTGTAAGGGTCGAAATCAGTTGAAGCGTATTTCAGCGCACATGGGTCGCCTTCTTTCAGTTCTGTCGGTACGAAGAAGCCCGTGCCGTCTGCGTTACCAGCTTCTGCATCCCAGTGTTTCAAAGAGTTGTTAGAACGAGCTTTGAACTCTTCATACGCGTCCATATCGCCAGCAGCTTTCGCCATTTCTGCGATCGTCCAATCGTAGAATGAGAATTCCAACGAGTACGACACTGAGTTCCAGTTCGGGTAACGAACACACTGTTCTTTCTCGTGGTAGTTCAACTGACCTGCCATAAGTGAGCTTAGGATGTCGTCATGAATCTGTGGGTACTCATGCGGTGTGTAACGCGCTGATTTCACCGACGCCGTGTAAGCCTGCTCTGCATCAATCAAGCCTTTGGTTACCGCATCGCCCAGAATCGCTGCCGATGGGTAGCCGATCATGGTGCCGGTTTCTGAGCCGTGACCTTCCCATTTCGGCAATAAACCAAACTCGTCGTTTGATTTACGAATCAAGTCTTTCACGTATAGCGTTGCTTGGTCTGGGTCGATGATGGTCCACATTGGGTGAACCGCGCGGAACGTATCCCACGTTGAGTAAATCGAGTAGTTTGGTGTATCGCCGTCTTTCAGCGTGCGCACTGTGCCAAGCATATCGACGTATTGACCGTCCACATCGTAGAACTCGATTGGCGCGATCATCATGTGGTACATGCCAGTGTAGAAGTTGGTTTTCTCTGCGTCTGTGCCGCCTTCTACTTTGATTTTCGCTAGCTTCTCAGCCCACGCGTATTCCGCGTCTTCTTTCACTTGTGCTAGGTCGAAACTTGGTGCTTCCGCTTCTAAGTTTTTCTGTGCACCTTGCCAGTTAACTGGAGAGATACCAACGCGGATTTCAATTGGCTCTTCGCCTGTGCCGAAGTTTAGGTAAGCCGTCAGATCATCGCCTGAGTAAACCGCACCATTACGCATTTCGCGCGTTGGTTCTAGGTCTTGTTCGCCCAACAGTGCTTTGGCGATTGGTTGGTTGAATTTCGCGTAGAAGAAGATGTCTTGACCTTGGTGATCTTGCCCTTGGAACCAGCCAGTTGAGGTTTTACGACCGCGAATGGTGTATTCGTCCACCACTTCTACTTTGTTCTTCAAAGACTTGCCGTTGTTGTTCATTAGGGTATGACCTAAATCGAACTTCACGTTGCGGTCCGCGCCATCAGCAAAGGTGTATTTGTGCAAGCCAACGCGTTTGGTTGCGCTCAACTCTACTTCGATTTGACCTTGGTTTAGCTTGGTTTTGTAGTAGCCTGCGCTTGCTTCTTCATTGGCTTTGTCGAAAGAGTTCAGTTGTGTGTTCGCCATGTCTGCGTATGGCAGAACCAAGATGTCGCCTAAGTCCGTTGCGCCTGTACCTGAAAGGTGAGTATGGGAGAAACCGTACAGCGGAACGTCAGTGTTAACCACTTCGCCAGTTTCGTAGTTGGATGAATCCCAGTAGCCAGATGCCGAGTGCCAAGGGTTAAGCCCAGATTCATGGTCTGTGTTAGAACCGATGAAAGTATCTGGAGACAGTTGAACCATACCTGCCGGTACCGTCGCGCCCGGGAATGTATGACCAGAAGCCGCTGTGCCGATCATAGGATCGACGTATTTCAACACCGCAAGATCAACAATTGGATCGCCCGGCAGTGAAGAGGAAGAATCGTTGTCGCTGTTGCAGCCAGTCAGACCGACTAGACCACTGAGAACTGCGCAAGCGAGTAGGGAAGGTTTGAATTTCATTTTTAAAGCCTTGTAAATTGTAGGGTTATATAATTAAAAAAATCAGGGGTATTACGAAAACTTAAAAACTTGAAATAGAGCCCTTTGGGGGAAAGGGCTCTTAGGGGGAGGAGCTTAAGGTTTAAGCTTTCACAAGAGTCGCTGCGTTACGCATCGCTTCTTTCGTTGAACACTCAACAACGTTTGCTTTTGCAAAGCGGTGAGCGTCTTTTACTTGGATATCGTGAGCTAGAATAACCAGCTTCGCGTTTGCTACATCTAGGTCAGTGATGCGGTTCTGGATACCGTTTTGACCTTGAGTTTCTACTTTGATTTTCAGACCCGCAGCTGCACCTGCTTTCTCTAGTGCTTTCGCTGCCATGAATGTGTGTGCTACGCCAGATGGGCAACATGTTACTGCTACGATGTCGTACTCGCCTTCGCCTGCTGCTGGAGCGGCTTGAGCTTGTGCAGGTGCTGCTTCTGCGATTTCGTCTTCTGCTTCTTCTTCAGCTACTGGTTTCCAGAAGCCAACGATAACTGCTGTTGTTAGTGAGCCTAGTGCGATACCCACAACGTACATTGGGATGTTGCTTGATACAGGAGCTGTGATTAGACCGCCCCATGGTGCGTGTAGTAGTACGTCTGTTAGGAAGCCAAACACACAGCCAACGATACCACCAGCAACGATTGAAGGAAGAACGCGTACAGGGTCGTTTGCTGCGAATGGGATAGCACCTTCAGAGATACCGATAGAGCCCATGATTGCTGCTGCTTTACCTGCTTCTTGCTCTTGCTTAGTGAACTTCTTCTTGAATAGGAATGTTGCTAGTGCCATACCTAGAGGAGGCGTACAGATTGCGATACCAACACCACCCATTAGCCATGGTTGAGTATCTACTTGAGTTTGAGCGAATAGCGTTGCTACTTTGTTGATTGGACCGCCCATATCGAATGCAGTCATACCACCAAGAATCGTACCTAGAACCACTTTAGAAGCGCCAGCCATAGAAGCTAGGAATTCGTTCATAGACGCCATGAAGATCTTGATTGGCTCACCGATACCCCATAGAACGATACCTGCAGAGATAAGCGTACCTAGTAGAGGGTAGATGAAGTAAGCGCCCAACGCAGTCATGTTAGCAGAAAGAGGGATCTTCTTAAGTTGGAATACCACACCACCTGCGATGAAGCCCGCTACGATACAACCAAGGAAGCCGCCGCCCATGTCAGCCATGATGCCAGAAGAGATCATCGCTGGTGCTAGAGCTGGTTTGTCTGCAATTGAGTAACCGATGAAGCCACCAAGAATAATTGGGAACAGCACCAGACCTTTAATACCGATATTAGAAATATCAGCCAATAAACCGTCCGCAGGAACCGCACCTTTACCTGATGCCATTACCGCTAGCGCCAGTAGTACACCACCCGCAACGATAAATGGAAGCATGTGAGAAGTACCGAATAAAAGGTGACCTTTCATGGTACTTAGGATTTTTTTGAAATCGCTATTATTACTAGCTTGAGCTGTGATTGTACTCATAATTTCACGCCTTATGAATTAATTAAAATATTTAGTATTTGGTTTTCGTCTTTTGCGTTATGAATATCTTCAATAAACTCTTCGCTAAATTTTCCGAATAATTCTTGAAGAACATAAATATGGTGGTCGGCACCGTTATCTGGTGAGGCAATCATGAAGAATACGGTCGGTTTGACTCCCTCTTCGTCGCCATACTCGATGCCTTCGCGCTTTACGCCAACAGCGATTGCAGGCTCTGTCACCGCTTTGCTTTTTGCGTGTGGGTAAGCGATGCCGTCCATTGAAGTCACGCTTAATGCTTCACGTGCTTCGATGTCGGTTAAAAAAGCCTCTTTGCTGCTGATTCGATTATTTTCGAATAGCATTTGCGCTAGCTCTTCAAAGACTTCTTTTTTATTATTTGCTTGAAGGTTGCCTTTAATTAAATTGACGTTTGTTAGTTCTGTAATCATTTTTTGACTCATTGGTACTGAAGTAATGAGGTAAATTTAATTAATGTTACGGTTTTCTGAAATAGTAAAAAAAATCCAATAACTATACTTTTGTATCACTGAGAGCTAAGTGTGATAGAAGTCATTAATATCAATGAGCTAGAAGGGGATTAGTATTGTGACTTATATTCCATTTATTTTGAAATTAATAATGAAGCTTGAAAATAAACGAGAAGGGAATCAAATATGGTTCAATTTTGCTATAAAAAAGAGGCTTTGTGCTAAAGGCACTCCAATAACCCTTTTTTTAAGGTAATTTTCTATCTCTTTGAGAAAAGAAATAAAGCGCTTAGGAGAGCTGATAGTGAACTTAGCTAGTTCCTCCCCTTGATACGTATTGGTTAATGTAAGCTCCGAACTAGAAGCCAAGAGGAGGTTAGGAAGGGTTGTTACGTTGAATTTGGCTAATCCATTAAGACGGATTTTTGTACTTGTGCAGCAAATCTAACGGGATATGGCAGTAGTCATTGGGAAAGCGCGTGAGTCGGTCTTGGTGCTCATCATCACTTGGTACATAGTTTGTGAGTGGCAGCACTTCTACGGCGATCTTCTCGGCATCTGGTCTTGCTGCGATAAATGCTTTAGCAATCGCTAGATGTTGTTCGTTTTGGCTATAGACACCAGTACGGTACTTCTCACCTACGTCTTCACCTTGCTTGTTAACGCTGTGCGGGTCGATGATCTCAAACAGATATCCCATCAAAGTTTCAACCGAAACCTGCTTAGGGTCGAACTGGGTTTTCACGCATTCCGCGTAGCCATCGTATTCGGATTGAGTGTTATCCGTCGTGCCATTTGCTCGTCCTGCTTCGGTGCTGATTACGCCCGGAAGGTGGCGCATAAATTCTTGAACACCCCAAAGGCAGCCGCCTGCAAAGTAAATTTCTTCCATCATTCTGTCCTGAAAAACTTTGCGCCATTATGGGCATCACTTTCATTCAAACACAACTCCAACCATAAAACAGGAACAACTCAGAAGTGATTTGCTCTCTTTTTTGTGCTGCGTTTCCTCGTTAGATTGAACGCAGTTAAGAGCTAGGGGGAATCCTAATGAAAATAGAACATATCGCGATTTGGACTGAACGTTTGGAAGAGCTAAAAGCCTTCTATGAGAAATACTTTAACGCGGTGTCTAACGATAAATATCACAATCCAACCAAGCAATTTTCATCTTACTTTCTTTCGTTTGAAAGTGGCGCACGATTGGAGTTAATGTCGATGGAAGGTGTGACCGCCTGTGAAAAATCTCATGCAATGCAGGTAACAGGGTTGGCACACTTTGCCTTTTCTCTAGGATCAGAGCAGGCAGTGGAACAATTGACCAAAACCTTAGTGGATGATGGCTACCAATGGATCGGCGGTCCGAGACAAACAGGTGATGGTTACTACGAAAGCTGCGTGCTAGATCCGGATGGCAACCGTCTAGAGCTTACGGTGTAACTCGACTTAGCTTAATTCTATCGTTCGCAGGCTGCTTTCATATGAAAGTGTTCGGGCGTATACTGCAAGCTCATCTATAAGGAGCGAGCCTGTGAACTCAAGACAAAATGAAATCCTGCAATTGGTTAATGACCGCAAACGCGTTCAAGTGACGGAGCTTTCTGACATCATTGGCGTGTCGGGCGTGACCATCAGGCAGGATTTGAACTTCCTTGAGCAACAAGGCTATTTGAAGCGTGTACACGGCGCTGCGACGGCGCTGCAAAGTGACGATATTGATACGCGACTCGAAGTGCGCTTCGACATCAAACAAGCATTAGCAAACAAAGCGGCAGATTTGGTATCACCAAACGAAACCGTATTAATCGAAGGTGGGAGTGCCAATGCGCTCTTGGCTCGCACATTGGCTGAACGTGGTGACGTCACCATCATTACCCCATCGGCGTACATCGCTCACCTCATCCGTAATACCTCAGCTAACATCATCTTGCTCGGTGGTGTGTATCAGCATCAAGGCGAGAGCTTGGTTGGTCCGTTAACCAAGTTGTGTATTGAGAATATTCACTTCAGCACGGCTTTCTTGGGGATTGACGGCTTCCATCAAGATACTGGCTTTACTAGCCGAGACATGATGCGCGCAGAAATCGCCGAAACCATCATTGCGAAAAAGCGTCGTAACATCGTGCTGACGGACTCAAGTAAGTTTGGGCAAATCTACCCATCTTCGATCGGTAAAACGAGTGAAATCTCGGTGTTGTTAACCGACGAAGCCGCTCCGAAAAGCGACCTCGAACAACTGAGAAAGCAAGGCGTGGGAGTGGTTCTTGGCTAATAGAGGTGATGTTCTCCAATCTAGCACTCGTTTCATAATGTTTTTTGTGTAAAAGTTGCGCAAAAAAGGCCCAGATAAGCTGGGCCGTTTTTATTAATAAAGGCGATGATAGCCAAAGAAGTTACGCGAAGCGTTCTACGATGATGTCATCTGCATTTTTAACAAACACCGCGCCTTTCTCTTCCATTTCAGCAATGACCGCATCAATAGTATCTGGCAATACTGCGCGGCTAGATGCTAGGTTTACAATCACTTTGAAACCTAACTCTAGAGCTTGAGTGACGGACTTTTTCACACAAAAATCGAGTGCCAAGCCACCAACAACCACGGTGTCGATGTGGTTGAATTTTAAGAACTCATTCGCACCTGTGGTTTTGGTATCCGCCACGTCATGGAAAAAGATGCCGTAGGGGTGGGCGTCTGGATCCATACCTTTGTTCACTTGGAAATCGTATTCCAGAACAGGTGGCAGACCGTCTAGCAGTTCTACCCCAGTAGTACCAAGCACACAGTGGCGGTTCCACTTAATATCCACATTGGGCAGGCCAACTGGCTCAAGCATATTTGCTGGCGTTTCTGCATCCCAAGCCGCTTTTGGTGGGTGCAAGTCACGGCTGACTAATTTTAAGCGACCTTTCGTGTGGTTCTTTAGTAGCTCTGGAACGATTTCTAATGCGCCGGTTACTGGCAGTTCGTCAGGGCAAAGTTCGGTGAAGCCTTTTTCAGGATCCACGTCGATCACTGCGGTGGTTTGGTAGTTAACTCGAACTGTCATGGCAGACTCCTTGTCTGTCTTTATGCTTGCGTTAGCCACGCAAACAGTTTTGGAAAAAGGTGACTTCGTCGCTTGCTAGGGTGTACACCATAGCTGGCTTACCGCCTTTGCCTTTGTTGGTGGAAGCGACTTTGTTGGTTGGCTTAAGTACGCCGGAATCAATCAAACGGCGTTTGATCGTCATTCGGCTGATGTCGATGCCGAACTCTTGATAGGCGGAAATGATGTCGGCAACCAAAAACTCTTTATCAAGTGCGAACAGCAGGACAGAGGTGTATTCGATAGAGGCGCGCAGCTTTTGCCATGCTTTTTCAATCATCTTTTGGTGATCAAAAGCGAGGGTTTCTTCACCATCAAGGATTGCTTGGAGCGGAAACCACTTCAGATGACATTCTGGTACGCCAGCGTTATCGATTTGCTCTTTGTTGTTACGGTCAACCAAGGCGTAGTGAGTGATGTTCAGGCTCCAATCCTCAGGATCACGCTTTGGGTCACCATCGACAAAGGCTTCACTAAAGTGACGAGGATAGGTGTGGATTTTTTCACGGCAAATACGACGTCGTGCCGCTTCGAAGTTCTTGTCTGCTGGTCGTCCACCTTCGTCGGTCATGTCTTTATCAAACACGAACCCGCCGGGAAGAGCCCATACACCGTGGTACGGACGTTCCGGATTCGAACGTTTGATCAGCAACACTTCCAACCCTTTATCGGCGCAGCCAGATAGCCTGAATGGAATGATGTCGACGGTTACGATCATGATTTGGTCCTGAGAATAATTTGTAAGTAATCTAGCGCATAACAAGTAGTCAATCAATGGGTAAGTAACCGATTGTTAGAAACGTGCTCATCGCTGCCTAGCGTTTGTCTTTAAGCAAGGGTGTGCTTATATGCTTAGGCTATCCACAATAACTGTCGGATTTTTGTGCGTAAAAACCTTATAAAAATGAGTGGTTAGTAACAAAAGTTGACAAACCCTAAGTGGGTGTTTATTGTTTACGCAATTAAGTTAGTAACAACAAGTTATATACCCAAGTTTGCCTTGTTGAGAACTTTCCACCAACTTGGTTGGGAAAACAATAAGATGCGGTTTGTACCGTGCTGAGGGAATTTGGGTATAAACGAAAAAGGGCGTGTAGAAGGGCTCCGAATGACCACCAATTTATTTTCGTCTCGCATCATCCAAAGTGCGTTAGATTTTGACGTATACAAAGTGAATATGATGAGTGCTGTTGCAGCGCTATATCCTGATGCGATGGTGTCTTATAAATTCATCGTACGCAGCGAAGAAGACCTGTCTGAATTACTACCAGAGGTGAAAGCTGAAGTACTTAAACTGCAAGACATCACTTTCTCCACTGAAGAAATCGAGTACATCAAAGGTGTTGCACCTTATCTAAACCCTGAGTTTGTTGATGCGCTGCACGCGTTTCGTTTTAATCCTCAACGTGACGTTTCTTTTAACATTAAAACCATGGCAGATGGTACCAGCCAATTGCGCATTACCATCAATGGTCTTTGGAAAGAAACCATTCTCTACGAAACCATCATCATGAGTATTGTGTCCGAAGTGCGTAGTCGTGCACGTTGGGCAGAGATTCCAGTCGAGCAATTCCAATCTGTTTTAGAAGAGAAGGTTCGTCACCTTAAAGCAGAACTGAAACGTCGCAATATCACCAACTTTAAGTTTGCCGATATGTCGACTCGTCGTCGTTTCTCTTTCCAAGCGCAGCGCTCAATGCTGAAGTATCTGAGCAAAGAGTTGCCTGACTGCCTAACAGGAACCAGCAACTACCACTTGGCGAAAGAGCTAGGCCTCACACCGATTGGTACTGTGGCACATGAATGGTTTATGGGTCATCAAGCATTGGTGAATGTTCGTGATTCACAAAAGGTGGCTTTGCAACGTTGGCAAAAGATGTTTAATGGCGCGTTAGGTATTGCGTTAACGGACACTATTGGCATTGATGCGTTCTTAAAAGACTTTGATGAAGAACTCAGTAACGCGTACGTGGGAGTGCGTCATGATAGTGGCTGCCCTTACACATGGGGCGAGAAGATGATCGAGCATTATCAATCGCTTGGAATTGACCCAATGACCAAAACCTTGGTATTTACCGATGGTTTGAACTTCGAGCAAGCGTTGGATATTTGTGAGCATTTCCAAGGTCGCGTTCAGGTGAGTTTTGGTATTGGTACGTCTCTAGCGAACGATATGGGTGATTACACGAATGCACAAGGTGTTGCTTACAAGCCACTGTCTATTGTGATTAAGATGGTGTCATGCAATTGCTCACCAGTTGCTAAAATCAGTGATGAGCCAGAGAAAGCGATGTGCGAAGACATCTTCTTTTTAATGAATTTGAAGCGTCGTTTTGAGCAGCCACTTGATCTTGACGAGTGCCGTGTACTGATCGACCGTCTAGAGGATGAAGGAGATAATTACCTCATCGACGCCTGATAAGAGAATTGAATGATTGATAAAAAGAGTGGTGCAAAGGCATCACTCTTTTTGTGCCTCACAAACTTCGTTATATTTGATTTCGCACAGTGCCCCACACTTTGTGCGATAAGGGAGACGTTTACTGCCTGTATTGGCACGAACCCTCTTTACAATAAGCCCCTCTAGGTCGGCACTCTTTAGGTGTTTTTCTCGAACCTTCTTCCAATAATCATCAAAAGCCATACGTCACCGTGTTGTCATTTTTATTTTTATAAATTTGTTATTATTCTATGCAACACATTCCAGTTTCTAATGTCAGAAAAATCCTAAAAATCGTTAAGTAAAAGGCGATTTGTTGTAATGCTCTCGTTTCTTGATTTTTAACTTCTATGGTTTCGACAAATTTATATCGGCAAACCTAGAAGGCGATTTGGTTATAGTACAAACAAAGAGCAGGTCGGGAACTTACGATGAATTTGGTTGTGCATCTACAGAAGAAAGTGATTAACAAACACGGTTATGAGTGGGCGACGCGCCAAGCGTGGAAGTGTGGCATCAAAGCGAACCTTGTTAAGCGTGTGATTGGCATTTACAAGGGGCAAATCGTGTGTGTTGTTGAAGGTTGCCGCGCTGAACTGACGACACCAATTAACAACCCTCTGCATGACGATGAAAAACAAGGCCGTTACGTGTTTGTTGGCGGAATTTTCTGGGAGCCAAACAACATCATTGCTCCGGGTTTTCCTGACTTTATGTTTATGCACTTACGTAGCCTTAGCCATCGTCATAAGTATCTAACGGATGATGAATTGTTTTTAAGTTTGGCTTAAGCATTCTGGAAAAATCGGATGACGAGTCTCTTTCTTAAATCTTTACTCGGTGCGGGCGCAGTGTTGATCATTGCTATGCTGTCGAAGTCGAAAAGCTTCTACATCGCGGGTTTGGTGCCATTGTTTCCAACTTTTGCGTTGATCGCTCATTTTATTGTGGGCAGTGAACGAGATATGGAAGCCTTGCGGCAAACGGCACTGTTTGGTATCTATTCTCTTATTCCTTATGCCGCGTATCTGATTTCAGTCTTCTATTTTAGCTATCGCTTGAGCTTGGTTGGCACATTAACAGCGGCGACACTTGTTTGGGTTATGTTCGCTTCGATGTTGCTTGCATTTTGGACGCGATGGATGGTGCCTGCGTAATTATTACCCATCCTTACAATGTAGTTAGCTGAATACTCATAGCTCACCCTGATGTGATCTAGCTCTGATTTACCGTGTTTTGCTTTTTTGCTGACGTTACCTTAATAAAACAACGTTTTTTAACCTGCTAATGACAGAAGGCTTAATTGGGCCTGATGTGAATTTCAGTCCGCGATTTACTATACCGCCAAGCAAAGATAACTGTACTGGGAAGTAATCCATGAATATAAAATCTATCGCAATCGCTGCAGCCGTTGTTGCTGTACTAGCAGGCTGTAAAGATAAGACGCCACCGGCACCAACAGAAGCGAACATTACGCTTGTTGAAGCGGTAACTGAAACAGTGAAGAACCCACACCAAGTGTGTAAAGACGTGGTTGTGACTCACCAAGTTGCATCAAAGGATAACAACAAGATCCTTGGCACGGTCGGTGGTGCAGCAGCAGGTGCTGCGTTAGGTAACCAAATTGGTGGCGGTTCAGGTAAAGTGATTGCAACGGCGGCAGGCACTATCGCGGGTGCAATGGCGGGTCGCGAAATCCAAGACAATGTTCAGAAGGGTGATGTTGTGACATCAACTGAGAAGCAATGCCACACTGAATACACGACGTCTGAGAAAGTAGTGGGTTACGATGTCACTTACGAAGTTGCTGGCGCGCCAACAACCGTTCGTATGCAAAGCAAACCTGCAGGTAAAACTTTCCCAATTCAAGATGGCAAAGTGGTTCTACCGCAATAATCGCCAACGAGATTGAATACAAAAGCCCTTTTGTTCATTGAACTTAAGGGCTTTTTTCATTTTAGAAGACAGTGGTGAACACTACTTGTCTGCAAAATAATCGACCAGAATCTTACGCCATTTTCGTGATTCACGAATTTGTAGTAGAGCGCGATTGATCTCTTCTTCATACGGGTTGTTTTCCGTAATGATGAAGCCATAGTTCTGCTTTTCTAACTGGTAAGGCAGTACCTCTAAATCTTCATATTGCCCCGATATTCTGCCGTTACCAATCATGTATTTGAGCACGACGTCATCGGCAACGATTGCTTCGACTTCTCCAGTATCCAATGCATTTAAAAGCGCGGTCATGTCTTGATAATCTTGATGACGAATACCGAAGCTTGTCAGTAACAAAGATGAGGTGGTTGCGGTTTTGGTTCCCACTTTGACATTGGCGAGATCGTTAATGCTTTTGATTTGAGAATAACCTTGGCTCAGGGTCAATTTGCTGGCCAGCACGGCGGTGATACTGGCGATAAAGAGCATGCTAAACACACCGATAAATACCGTTACGATGCGTCCTGTTAAGCTTTTAAACTCGAAGTAGTTAAAGGGGCCTCGCGTAATGAAGAGAAGTCCAAGGATAAAGCTCTCAACCCAACGTCCTACTCGGCTTTTCATCGAATACAGCTTTTCATTTTTCCCTTCTTCTATCGCGTAGAAAAACGCCCCAACCAAACCTGCAACCAGAATGATCGCGCTAACGATTAACCACAATGCAGGGTTCATGAAGATCGATTGTAAGGTATGTAGATACCCTTGATTTTTAACTGCAATTGCAAGGTGGGTCTCATAGAAAGAATGAGAGAAGTCAGCGAATAGCTCACGTTCTGGAGTAATTGAAATGCATGAAACACCAATGTCGATTTGTTCCGTTTCTATCGAGTGAAGAAGATCGTCCAATGGGTGGTTTTCGAAAGTGAACTCGACATTCATCTCTTTGGCTATTTGTTGCCACAACTCAATACTGAGGCCGTTTAGCTCCGAATCAACAGAGCCGATGACAAAAGGTGGACAGGGGTAAGTCCCTACTTTTAGTGAAGATGCAGAAGCATAAGGGCTGAAAACAGAGATAAGAAAAAGCGTTGAAAGGACAAAAGATTGAAGCGTCGATTTGAAACTCATTTGCATGCGCAGACCCTCAAAAAAGAGGCAGCGATGAATCGAATCAAGAGCGAGCGCTCGCTCTAAAAATGCCAGAGTGCTGAGAAAGTAGGAGAGGTGATGACGATTTCAATACTGCCCTAGTTTTATTATTTACGTTTTTAACTATAGCAGTTGTTACCAAATAACAAGGGACAGTGAATTGCCCCTTGTTTCGGTTTCGTCTACGTCACAGGTGCTTGGTGGTGCTGTTGCTCTTCTGCGAGTTTGGCAGCTTGCGCTTGTTTTTGTTTGCGGCGTTCTCGTTTGGATAGCCAGATCAGAGGCACGACAATCATTACCGTGCCAATTGCCATAAAGATATCCGGCGCTTCACCAAACCAAATCAGACCAACGATTACTGCACCAATCAAGCCGCTGTATTCTGCGCTGGCAATTTTGTTGCTATCGATAGAGCGATAAGCTAACACACAGGTTGCTGCATAAATCATGATGAACAAGCTTGAACCTGCCGCCACAGGGAATGAACTCCAATCCCACGCTTCACCTTCAATAAAAACCAACAACAATGATACCGGGATGCCAGCTAGGTTAGTCATCAACAGTGTGTGTGGCACAGATTGGTTCTTTGGCAGTTTGCGGATCAGCAGGTTGTTGATCGCCAATGTGACTGCGACAACCAATGCCGATAGTGCCGCCCAATCAATCTGATCGGGACGAATAATCACAAGCACGCCTGCAAAGCCCATCACTGCCGCCGCAATAGATTGACCGGAAAGCTTTTCTCCAAAGAAGATGGCCGCCAGTGGCAGCATGATCAAAGGCGCGGCATAGAAGATCGCGTTCGCGGTGGCGAGTGGCATTGACGAGATGGCAAACACCATGAAAATCGCGCCAGTTAACCAAACGTGTGCACGAACTGCATGCCACTTGAAGCCTTCCATTAATGGGGCTTGTTTAGTGAGTAAATACACGGGTAGTAACATCATCACAGCTGACAATTGTCGGTAAAACACAAACTGAAAAACCGGCACTTCATTACCGACACTTTTGATCAAAGCGTCTGAGAGCACCGCAACTAGGTTACCAACGATTAATAGCAGCATGGCTGCACCGACAGATGTGACTTTCACTTTATTCCTCTCCTCATTCTTTGCCAAAGAGTAGGTGATGTCATAGGATGAAGTGAAATGATATTTATTGGTTTAAGTATGAGATTTTTAGATAATGAAACTACCACCTCTTAGAGCGGTCCACTGTTTCGAATCCGTTGCGCGCAATTTGAGCTTTTCCCTTGCAGCAGAAGAGCTCAACGTGACCCAAAGTGCTGTGAGCCATCAGATCCGTATATTAGAAGACTACCTTGATGAAGCCTTGTTTATCCGCCAGGGGCGTAAGTTATCACTCTCGGATACTGGCTTTCGTTATCTCGAAGATATTAGCCCTGCCATTAGTGCGATTGCGATGGCGAGTCAAAAGGTGCGCGAAGGAGAAAAGGGCAGTCTACGGTTAGCGATTTACAGCTCGCTGGCGGTGAAATGGCTGATCCCAAGGTTGGCGGACTTTAAGCGTCAGTACCCAGAAATCGATCTCTCACTCAATATGGTCGCCGGAGATCCCGAACAAACCGACAGTGTTGGTGATTGCTTTATCACAGTGCAAAAGCCGAAGCGTAATTATATGGCAGTGCGCCTATATGATGAGGTTTTGTATCCAGTATGCAGCCTCAATATCTGGAAAGAAATCCAAGACCAGCCTATGCCGAATGCGCTCTGGCACTATCCGATCCTTTCTACTGACTCTATCTATCGCGAACGAGGTAAAGATTGGGCAGAGTGGTGCAAAGCCGGTGGGTTTGAATTGCCAAAAGACATTGATATGCAGCACTTCAGTCACATGCTGCTTGCTATCGAAGCCGCTCGTTACGACCAAGGCATTACGTTCGCTAATGACTTCATGTTGAATGAACTAGATAAAGCTCAGGATTTGGTCTATATCCCTTCGCATGGACTGGAAACGGGAGACAGCTTCTACTTCGTACACAAGAAGAATCGTGCTCGTCAGCCTGAAATCATCAAGTTGACTAACTGGCTTAAACAGCAGTGCTTGTAGTGTAATTGGAGTGATTGCTTCGCTGCTCTCCTTGTGGTGCTAGACTTAACTTAGGCAGGTCAGTTGGGAGAATATCATGAGCTACGCACACATTTTGGTGGCAGTAGATTTATCAGATTCGAGCCGAGCGGTAATCGAAAAAGCGATTGCGATGGCAAGAGATGCAAACAGTAAGGTGTCCTTTGTTTTCGTCGATCACGATAGAGTCGCGCTGGAATCGAAAGACGAGCAGAAGCTAATGCAAGAACTGCAAGTGCTAGCGGAACAGAGTGATTATCCAATTAGCGAAACCATGGTGGTCGTTGGGGATTTGCATATTAAGCTGGCTGGTGTTGCAAAGGAAAACGACATCGATTTGGTGGTTTGTGGACACCATCATAAGTTTATGAGTCGTCTGTTCTCTTCCATTCCTAAGCTCGCGAATGCTATTGAGGCAGACTTGCTCGTCGTATATTTGGACTGAGCCTTCACTCAAGAGCACAAACGATAAGGGAGGCTCTGTGAAGCCTCCCTTTGCGATCATAAAAAGCGATTATTGCTTTCTGATCAGCGTTTTAATCACATCAATCGTGTATAGCTGGCAATCGACAGCGGTTTGCGGATCGAAGTCTTGCTTATGTTGATCGGTGTTCGACAGGATACGGATGCCAACGAAAGGTACTTGGTAAGCTTGAGCAACCAATGCCGCTGATGACGTTTCCATCTCTTCAACAGACGTACCGTAGGTTTTATGGAACCAGTTGATGCGGTCTACTTCGCGGTTCCATTCGTCCGCTGAACCAATCAAGCCTTTCACAACTTTGCCTTTTTTGTATTCTTCAGACAAAGAAAGAGCAGTTTCAACCAATGCTGGATTCGCCTTGAATTGTTTGTGTTCAACAAACTCACCGTTTTCACGTAGACGCATGGTTACGTCGAAGTTCTGCCACTTCGTTGGATCAATGCCTTTGCCTTTTTCTGTAAATTCAGACTTGTAAGAGCCCATGTTAAAACTTGCTTCGCCAATAACAATGTCACCACGGTATAGCTTAGGATCGTGGCCGCCAGATGTGCCCTGGTTAATGATGTATTTAGGTTTGAAGTGTTCAATCGCAATTGTGGTAGAAGCGGCAGCGTTCGCCAAGCCAACTTCAGTACGAGAAACCACAACTGGGTAGCCATCGATTTTACCTTGCCAGAAAGTCCAAGAACCAACGGTGGTTTCTTTCGCATCATCCAATGCTTCAACCAATGTACTGGTTTCAATATCCATTGCACCCTGAACAAGGATAGGTTGAGTTTGAGCGAAAACAGAGAAGGAAAGTACTGCAGGAACAAGTGCAGCGAAACGTTTAAAGATTTGCATACGACATACTTACAAATGAAAAAGATGGCGCAATCTACCAATGGCAATCGTTTGCGTCAATTGATGTCGTTGTTATTTTTCTCAATAAATGAAAATTCTTGATTGTCGTTCTAATTAACGAGAATGAAAAAATCCGAGCGGGGGAGGCTCGGATTGGGTCTTTATCAGGATGAGATGCAATCGCTATTCAGCATTAAGGCATTTTGCTTAGGTTGTAGAATGACGCTAGCTCGCCTGTTGCTTTTTCGCCGTTCATATCCAGCTTCATTAGCATGTTTTCACCAACGAAGTACTGGTTTGGACCGGATTCATCAACTAATGTGATGGTGTTGCCTGATTCGTTCCAAGTGAACTTACCTTCCGATTTGATTGGGTCGCCTTCTTTACCCTCGTACAGCTCTACCAATGAGTAAGTGCCGTCTTCGTTCAGGGTTAGCGTGGTATCGATACCCGCGCAATCAGCACAAGGAAGTTTGCCTTTGTAAATGCCGTTCCAATCCAGCGCATTTTGCGCGTTGTGACCAGAATCAACAAAAGTATCTGTGGTGATCACTTGCTCTTCTTCAATCGGTGTTGCATCAACGGTGGTTTCAACTTCTGTTGCATGAGGAACCTCAACCGCAGTTGTCTCCGCGGGTTTCTCATCCTGACAGCCTGCTAAGATAACGACTGCACCAGTTAGTGCTAATAGTGTCTTTTTCATAATATTCCTCTCTAAATCAACGAGTTGATATACCAAAATAATCTCGTTGCTTGTATGCTAAGGTCACTTGGGTATACCGTGATAATAATAGACCTGTTTCCTAAACCTGCGTCAGAACAAAGCAAACCATTGAACAGCCTTTGTAAGAAAAACTCTTTAACGTCAGTGGTTTGAAAATAAAATGGAATAGGAAAAGAAAAATGGAAGAATTGGTAATAGGTGCGCTTAGGATATTGGGAGCACTTATTCGTTGGTTGTTGATCGAACTTTGTTTAGACAGGGTTGCTTACAGTATCGGTTACGCAGGATTGTATATTCTGACGCTAGGTAAAAGACCGCATCGTCCCGCCTCGACAGAAATGCAGGGACGGATTGCTCTGCTTGGTATCGTGTTGAGCCTGTTAATTTTCGCGCTGCTTATATGGCTGTAGCGATAGCAATAACACCAATGGTAAAGAGACAACAAAGCAAACAAAAAGGCTCATCCGACGATGAGCCTTTACTGTATTAAGATGCCTTATCCATTACTGGAGGCGTTTTGACCTCCTTTGGCGGCGACGCCTCTTCGGTATTATCAGTAAAGATTTCAGCCACGGCGCTTCGTTCTAGTTCGCCTTGCAGATTACCTTCGTCATCGACAACTGGCAGTGAGTAGTCACAAGACATTGTGTCTGGTAGCACTTCTTCAATTACGGAATCAGGAGAGACAACAGGTACTTCTTCGTAGATTTCTTCTGCCAGCTCTTGCGCGGCATCCGTCTTCGCGGCGTCTAGTAAGCTCTCTTTGGTAACGACACCTTGATAGCCTTCGTCGGTCACATGGTACGCGTAATCTTGTTTCACGCGTTTCATCTCGACAAGGGCTTCTTCGATAGTCGTAGCTGCAATGCGATATGCTGGTGGCTGCATTACGGTTTCTACCGTAAGCGCTCTCGCTCGGTTTACGTCCTTAACGAAGGCTTCTACATATTCATCGGCAGGGTGTAGCAGAATCTCGTCTGGAGAACCTTGCTGTACTAACTCGCCATCTTTCAAAATAGCAATACGGTCGCCTAAGCGAAGTGCTTCGTCCAAATCGTGAGTGATAAAGATAATGGTCTTATGTAGCTTCTCTTGCAGTTCAATCAGCTGATCTTGCATCTCGCTTCGGATCAGTGGGTCGAGTGCCGAGAATGCTTCATCCATCAATAGGATCTCTGCGTCAGTCGCCAGCGCGCGAGCTAAACCAACACGTTGTTGCTGGCCGCCAGAAAGTTGCGCAGGGTATTGGTTCTCGTAACCTTTAAGACCAACTGTCTCTAACCATTCGTTAGCTTTAGCAATGCGTGCTTCTTTCTTGATGCCTTGGATTTCCAAGCCGTAAGCGACGTTGTCAACCACAGTGCGATGAGGCAAAAGGCCAAAGCGTTGAAATACCATCGACATTTTATGGCGACGAAACTCTTCCAACTCTTTTGAAGACAGCTGCATCACGTCGACGCCTTCAACCAAAATTTGTCCCATGGTTGGGTCAATCAAACGGTTGAAGTGACGGATCATGGTCGACTTACCAGAGCCAGACAGACCCATGATAACGAAGATCTCGCCTTTGTTAATTTGCAGGTTGATGTCTTTTAAACCGACGGTATGACCCGTATCAGCCAGAATTTGGTCTTTGCTCTGACCTTGTTTTACTCGCTCGATGACTGTTTTTGGCTTTGGTCCGAAGATCTTGTACAGCCCGCTGATTTCAATAAGTGGCTTAGTCATGTTTCAGATCTCCTAAGTGTGCTTGGGTTCGCTTCGCGTAAGCTTGCGACGCACGGTCAAACAAAATCGCCAGTGCCACAATCGCTAGGCCATTAAGCAGACCAAGAGTGAAGTACTGGTTGGTGATTGATTTCAATACTGGCTGACCTAAGCCTTTAACGCCAATCATCGAAGCGATAACAACCATAGAAAGTGCCATCATGATGGTTTGGTTGATACCAGCCATAATGGTTGGCATTGCCAAAGGTAATTGTACGCCGACTAAGCGTTGCTTGTTACTTGCACCAAAGGCGGTGGCGGCTTCAAGTACTTCTTTGTCTACGAGCCGGATGCCTAAGTTGGTCAAACGAATCACTGGGGGAATTGCGTAGATAACAACCGCAATCAAGCCAGGAATCTTACCGATACCAAGGAGCATCACGACAGGAATCAGATAAACGAATGCGGGCATGGTTTGCATCACATCGAGCAGTGGTGTCACGACAGATTGCACGCGATTGGAGCGCGCCATGGCAATACCAATTGGAATGCCGAGCGCAATGGCGAGCATGGTACACACCGTGATGATGCTGAGCGTCCGCATCGTGTCTTCCCACATGCCAAAGTACCCTATCAGGATCAATGACACGAAACACGCGACAGCCAGTTTCCATGAGCGACTAGCGGCATAAACCAACGCAGTACACACACCAAGAATGATCATCCATGGTGTAGAAATGAGGAGTTTTTCGAACCAAACGAGAAATGAGAGAAGAGGGTCGAAGAATGATTCAATAAGGTCGCCGTATTCGCGAGAGAAATCGCGGTAGGCTCCATCTAAGGTTTTGCGGATGGCTCTGAGATCTGAGCGATCCATTTCTGGGAATTCGCTAAGCCAATTCGAGTCAGACATGTTTACTTCCTTTTCTTGCCGAGGCTCAAGCGAGCCTCGGCATACAACAATTTTGGTATTCCTATACCATTTACGAAACGTCTAAGTCTTACAGTGCACCTTGCACTTTTTTAGCTACGTCTTGTGGAACCCATGCGTTCCAGATCTGCGGGTAATTTTCTAGGAAATGGAACATGGTTTCTTCACCGTCTGCTTGGTTGTCTTCCATCCAAGCTAATAACTGGTTCATGTCCGCATTGGTGAAGCCACGCTTGGTGAAGTAGTCGTAAGCGGCTGGAGAGCGTGAAGCAAACTCCTCAGTCGTAATGGTATGAACTGGTGAAGGTGGGTACATGGTTGCTTTTGGATTTTCACAGTCTGTTTGTGTTGTACAGCTGACGAACTCTTTCTCATCAACGCCGCTACCAAAATCCACTTTTACCATGTCGTATTTACCAAGAACTGCAGTAGGTGCCCAGTAGTAACCGAACCACGCTTCTTCACGCTCGTAGGCTTTTGCAATTGAGCCAGACAGACCGGCACTTGAACCTGGGTCGATTATGTCGAAGCCTGAGTCAGCAAGATTCATCGCTTTGAAAAGATTGCCGGCGCTAATTTGACAGTTCCAACCAGCAGGACAGCTATAAAATGCCGATTTTGCTTTGTCTTCAGGATGAGAGAATAACTTCGCGTGCTTTTTCACACCTTCGATGGTTTTCATTTCAGGGTATTGCTTAACAAGGTAGGCAGGGATCCAGAATCCTTCTTCACCACCATCGACGAGCGCTTTACCTGCATAGCGTAGGCGTTTTTCTTCGACACCTTTGTCTAGCGCGTCTTTAAGGCTGTTACTCCACAGTTCAGGTGCCACATCAGGCTGTCCTTTTTCAATCATTGATGTGCCTGTCGGCATGGTGTCGCCAGGGATGAGTTCGGCATCACAGCCGTAGCCGTGCTCAAGAATAAAACGGTCCACATTGGCAATCAGTGTTGCAGAGTTCCAGTTCATATCTGCAATGGTAACCGTTCCACACTCACTTGCGTTTGCGTTGGTCGCTGCTAGCGCACCAATCGCTAGTAGTAAGGGAGTTTTGTACGTCATATTGAGTTTCCTTTCTCTAAATAGCTCACTTAGGGTAACGAATTAATCATTAGTGTTCAAACTAATGTGTTAGATGAATTATAGCTTTGTTTGTTAACAAGTGTGAAAATGATGGTGAACATTTGATGAAAATAGCCACAGAAATGCGAGGTTTTTTATCGACTCATGTCAATGAATCGTATGGTGGTTTGTATGTGTTGTTGCATTATTATTAGATGTCTAACGAATATTTCGCTATGGATACGATTTTTGCAAACTAAGATATTGGCATATGCTAAAAACTATAATTGGCATATGCCATAAACGGGCGTAAGGTGAAGGCGTTTTGTAGAGAGGATGTGATGGCGAGACCAAAAATAGAAAGACGCATATGTGGACGTGCAGCGCACCATTGCTTTAAGCCCAATGGTGTACCGTTTTACGAGCTAGAAAAAGTCAACATATTGCCAGAAGAACTAGAGGCATTGAGATTGGCCGATCTGGAAGGATTGAGCCAGCAACAAGCCGCCGACCAAATGGGAGTCTCTCGCCAGACCTTTGGTAATACGGTTAAAAGCGCGCGTTTTAAAGTCGCGAAAAGCCTAGTTGAGGGTCATGCACTTGTTTTTCCTGACCAGGAGTCAAACTCATGATTTACGCTATTCCGAATGACGGCGAACGCGTCGCCAATCACTTTGTTAAAGCCCCATACATTGCGATTTATTCCGATTCAGACGGACTGTTAAAGAATCTAGCTAACATTGCTTCTATGCCACAAGCTGGCTGCAAAGCAAAATCTCAACTTATTCAATCTTTGCAAGAATATCAGGTGGATGCGGTGCTGGTTCGTAACATTGGTGAACGTGCGCTTGGTAAGCTTTTGAGCAGTGGTAAGCAAGTCTTTAAGCTATCGACTCGCAGTTCACTGGATGACGTGATGGGTGTGCCACGTTCGCCATTAACGCTTGCCACGCAAGGTCGACCTTCTATCAATCACGCTAAGAAAGGTGGTTGCGGAGGCTGTGGCAGCAAAAAAGCGCCGTCGCTATTGCTTAATCCTCAATCCCAATTCCAATCCCAAAAAACACTCATGACGCTTCACCCGACGAAACTAAAAGCATTGGTTTCTTCTTACGTGAAAGAGGTGAAGTAATGGTTTGGTTGTTCACTTTTCTGGGGTTCTTAGCCATCATTTTGTTGATGTCACTGGGCGTGATCTTTCACAACAAGCGCATTCAAGGCAGTTGCGGTGGTTTGAATAACGTAGGCGTTGATAAAGTGTGTAACTGTGAGACTACTTGTGCAGACAACGAGCGCCGCCTCTATCAGATCCAAGAGCCGAGTTCGAAAGCGAATGGGGCGTGTGTTTAACAGCCAACATCAAAATGCGTTGTTGCTCGCAAATACCTAGCGAAATGATACGAAAAATTGGTAGTTAACTGGCTGAATTTACGATTATTTATCGATGTGTTCTTGGTTCTTTAGAGGTTGTCGATGAGTAGTAAGCTGGCTGATTTTTCTGTGCATATTCCTATTACGCCTGAGCTGTTTGAGTTTCAAACCGAAGTGAAGGAGAAGCTGTATGACTTTAATCACGCACGACCTTCTGAGCATTTGAAGAAAGCTGAGATCATCGAATCACTTCTTGGCAGTGCGAACGGCGTGAACATCGTGCCGCCGTTTTATTGTGACATGGGCAAGAACATTCACTTTACCCAAGGTGGCTTTTTGAATGCAGGCGTTACCATTCTCGATCTTGCGCCTGTTCATATTGGTGAGTACGTGTAAATTGGTCCTAATGTGGTGATCAGTACGGCAGGACACCCCTTTGAGCTCGCTGAGCGCGTTCGTCCCATAGCAACGGGCAACCCAATTACCATCGGCGATAGTGTGTGGATTGGTGCGGGGGCCATCATTTTGGATGGCGTGACAATTGGTGACCGAGCGATTATTGGGGCAGGCAGCGTGGTGACCAAAGACGTCCCTGCGGATTGCGTTGCAGTCGGGAATCCATGCCGCGTAGTGAAAACCATCGAGCAAAGCGAAATGCCATCTGAAGAAGAGATCATCGAGATGTGGCGACCATTGATGGAAATGAAGTTGGATTAGACAAGAAGCTTTTGTAGAGCGAAGTATTTAAAAGCAATGGTGAAGAACAGAACAAGGCGAGCACATGAGCTCGCCTTGTTGCTTTTAAACGGCTCCAAGTGGTGTGTATTGTTGCTCTAGTTGAGAAATAGGTTGGGGTTTGCTGAAGTAATAACCTTGCAGTAAATCCACGCCGAGTTCGCTTAAGCTAGAGACATGCTCTGCGTTTTCTACCCCTTCTGCGACCACGCGATAACCCAAACTTCTACCCATCAAAATCATAGTGGAAACGAAATCTAGGTTGGATTGATCTTTGATGATGTCGGCGATGAAAGAACGGTCGATTTTGACTTCACTCAATGGCAACTTCTTCAATAACGACAATGAAGAGAAGCCAGTCCCGAAATCATCCAAAGAGATGGTAATGCCTGCTTTTCTGAGCTTCTTAAGCGATTTTACACACAAGTCATAGTCACTAATGGCTGCTGTTTCGGTGATTTCGATGCAGAAAAGAGACAATGGCAATCGGTAGTTAAGGATGGTTTGAATCACCTCGTCAGCAAAATAAGGCTGTACCAACTGACGTGCACTGATGTTGACCGAAATATGGCTCATCGATTGCAACCAAACGGATTGCTGCACGTCACGACAGACTCGATTAAGAATGTATTCTCCCAATCGCGAGATCATACCTGCGTTTTCAGCGACCTGAATAAACTGGCTTGGCGGGACAAAGCCAAGCGCTTCAGATTGCCAACGAGCCAAGGCTTCTACTGCAATCACACGCTGCGTTTTGTGGCACAACTGAGGTTGGTAGAACACATCAATTTCGCTTTGTTCTAAAGCGCGATTTAGGTGGTGTTCGAACTTAATTAAGCTTTGTGTCGTCGCTTCCATGGTGTCGTTGTAATGCACCACTTTGCGCCCACCGAGTTGCTTCGCTTGATACATGGCGATATCGGCTTTTTTGACCAACTCTTCAGGGCTATGGCCATCCGATGGGTAGAAGGAAATCCCTAAACTGCCTTGGCTGACCAATTCCATCTCTTCATGAATCATTGGCTTTTCGATGGTGCGTAAAATCATGCTAGCAATCTGGTTGGCTTGGGCGGCATTGCTGACATGACAGAAGAACAGGAACTCATCTCCGCCGAGTCGCGCAATGGTATGAGGCTCAACCAAAACACTCTCTAACTCTTTCGTTATGTGGCAAAGCAAGGCGTCACCGACATGGTGTCCAAAAGAGTCGTTGATCATTTTAAAGCGATTGAGATCCATCAACATGATGGCGCGAGGCTTATCTGGGTTAACGCTGATGTGTTCAACAATCTCTTCCATGATTTTGCGGCGATTAGCGACCCCCGTTAGTGCATCGAAATACGCCATATGATGGATCTTTGCGGCGCTTTCTCGCTGCTCGGTCACATCCGTCATTGAGCCGATAAAGCGTACCGCATGACCTTGTGCGTTGCGTACTGCAGAACCATTGGCTTGCACCCAGATATAGCCGTTGTCGTGTTTGCGAATACGAAATTCGGTTTTGAACGCCACTTTATCGACCAAGTGAGCTTGGATGTGTTCCTCTAATTGGTCGATGTCTTCTGGATGAATAAATTGGAACAGCTGATCGCAGTCGATGTAGCGTTTGTGGGAGATGTTTTCATTGCCGAGCATGTTGACCAAGCGGCTGTTCCAACGCAGTTTATTGCTGGTCAGATCCCAGTCCCAAATACCATCATTTGAGCTGTTTGATACTACCTTGAGTTGCTGTAGCAGTTGCTGTGAGTTCTTTTGACGTAAGGTGCTGGTATTGAGTAGCGCATCACGTTCAATAAACAGAGACAACATATCGAGATAGTTGTTGAACACCGATTGGGTGCCGATGTTTTGTTGATCTTCAAGCGAATCGACCACCGCGACCAACTGCCACTGGTTTTTTTGCCCCGTAGCAATTGGCATTACCGTCGCAACAAAGTGTTCGCAACCTTCAAGGAAAGGGAAGTCACGAATGTCATCACTTGCGGTGCTCTGTTTTGGCAGCGTGGTTGGTTGGGTCATGCCTTGTTCGACCCAACTCTCGATATGGTATTGCTCCTGATCGCACTGCGCTAAACATGCCCAATCGAGGTTGTTGCCATACAAGCTTTGAGCGTCAAGAATGGAGTTAAAACCGTTCTGAGCTTGAGAATAGAAGTTCTCAAAAATCTCTGCCGGAGAGCGGCCTTCCACATTCAGCAAGGCATGACGAATTGAGTTCGGACATTCTGTTGATTCATAGGTTGGATTACGATTACCACAGGACTGACGGATAACCAGTTTCTGTGGCACTTGGTTAATCTGGTTTGAAAACGCAGCCCCTTGAATGCGCTCGATAGCTCGGCTAAATGCTCGGCGTGCCAGAACTTCCAATTGCTGATCGGCAGTGGTTAACGGTGGCTGAGTTTGTTTACCGAAGAAGACGTTATCAATACCAACCACGGCGACTTCATTTGGTACGGCAACTTGCAAGTGTTTGAGTTGCTCCATCATGCCAATAGCATTGTGGTCGGTAGCACAAATAACCGCCGTACATTGCGAGTTGCGCTGCACGAACTCTACGGCAGCTTCTCGTCCACCCGCTAATGAGCAGTTGCTAACGCTAAAGAAATCTTCGGGATTGAAAGCCCCTTGATGCTGTGTAGCAGCATGTTGGTAGGCTTTAAAACGTGAACGTACATCGTTAACCGACAAGTCACCACAAAAACCAATGCGTTGATGTCCTTGCTCCAACAACCAGCGATACAAGGCTTTTACGCCGTCACTTTGTATGCTGATGAACTGCTCTACATCAAGCGGTGCGTAGCTTGCGCCCAAAGACAACACTGGAATGCCTTTGTTCAGCGCCGTTTGCACCAGATGGTCGGATGCAGAATGCAAAACCACCATCAATGCATCGAGATGATGCAAAGCAACAGACAGGTCGAAGTCTCGGCGATGCCCACTACGAATAAATACCAAATTAACCCCATGTTGCTTAGCCATTTGGCGCAACGTGGCGTTAAGCTCTCCCATATAAAAACCGCTCAACATAGGCAAGATGATGCCAATGGTTGGGCGTTTATCAAAAACACGTCTATTCATCTGAATCAGCAAGTCGAGTAAAACTCAAAAAGAAAAAGGTCGCCTCTATGAGTAAGTTGAATATGAGGCTATTTGCATCCAC
The DNA here is from genome assembly GCF_036533715.1 of Vibrio sp. M260121. Classification (NCBI taxonomy): domain Bacteria; kingdom Pseudomonadati; phylum Pseudomonadota; class Gammaproteobacteria; order Vibrionales; family Vibrionaceae; genus Vibrio; species Vibrio sp. M260121. The sequence goes on from NZ_JATABF010000014.1 coordinate 50,870, forward strand.
ACATTACTGACTAAAATCTCAAAAAAAAGACATAATTTGTGGAAATGATAATAGGCGCACGTTTGGTAGGGGATAGGATGAGCTCGCTGCCAGTTCGATGACGTAGTGTCAAAATTAAGTTCATGTCTGGTTTATAAAATGCTTTGGATTTAACAACAAAAATTGTCGAGAATGTCTAATTTTTACACAACTTGTTTTGCTTATTTTTTGACCACATTTAACTTTAAAGTTCGTCTTAACAAAGGAGAACCAAAATGGCATTTATGAAACAGGATATCCCAAACCGTGTAACGGTGTACCATGACAATGTCGATCAGGAACAAGAACTCAAGAACGCGATGTTGCCAGAGAAGCCGCGCTATTTTAACGGTTCTCCTACCTATAAAGCCGACAGTGTTGAACAATTCCAATCCAAGCTTGAAGATATTGGTATGTCGTTAGACAAATAGACCTCAACTGAATACAACAACGCCCTCAAGTTTCGAGGGCGTTTTTTGTTGGTGAAGTTAAGTGTGTTAAGCCTTAGCTTTGCTGCGTCGCTTCGTTGCAGACCTGTTTTTGTACTGCTGGTGGCGCTGGTTCGTAATGGCTGAGCGTCATGTTAAAACTGCCTTCACCGCCAGTAATTGAACGTAGACGACGAGCATAATCTTGCAGCTCGTTGACCGGAGACTTGGCTCTTAGCATAGTGAAGTTCGCATCGATAGGCTCAGTACCTTCAATAAGTCCCCGATTACCGGATAAGTCGCCGGATACATCACCCACATTCGCGGTTGGAATATGAAGCTCCATTTGCACAATCGGTTCGAGCACAATCGGGTCTGCGTTGTTGATCGCATCTAAAAACGCTTTCTTACCTGCGATGACAAACGCGATTTCTTTTGAGTCAACCGAGTGGTATTTACCATCGTAAACGGTCACTTCGACATCTTTGATTGGGTTACCAGAAATCGCTCCTTCTTTTAGTGCTTGAACAATGCCTTTTTCCACTGCTGGGATCAGCGCCGTAGGAATCGCGCCGCCTACTACTTTATTGATGAACTTGAAGCCTGCACCGCGTTCGAGTGGACGTACTTTTAATTGCACTTCACCAAATTGACCGGCACCGCCGCTCTGTTTCTTATGACGATAATGACCTTCTGCTGGCTTGGTTATGGTCTCAAAGTATTCGACGCTTGGCTGGCTGGTTTCCACCTCCAGTTTGTAAACAGAAGACATTTTCTCTAACGCTACTTTGAGGTGGAATTCACCCTGACCACTGATGATGGTTTCATTAGTGCGTGCGCGATGTTCGATTCGAAGAGAAGGGTCTTCACTGGCGATTTTATTCAGCACATCCCCAAGTTTTTGCTCGTCGCCACGTTTAACGGGTTTGAGGCACAGCGAGTACATTGAATCAGGGAAGTTGAGGGTTTTAAGTTGCACGCCATCTTCTTCATGAGAGTCATGAACAATGGAATCAAATTCCAACTCATCCACTTTAGCGAGCACACAGAAATCGCCGGCAAGCGCCCTTGGGATCTCCGTTCTGTCTTTGCCTTGCAATTGGTAGAGATGACCGACTTTGAACGCTTTGTTGCTTTCGCCAATGTAGAGTTGGCTGCCTGCGTTGATTTCACCTTGGTAAACACGCAAGTAAGCGAGTTTGCCCATGTAAGGATCGACGCTGATCTTGTACACATGCGCTACGCTGTGCTCAAGTGCTTCACAGTTTACTTTGACCTTCTTGCCGTTTTTCTCCAACAACGGTGGGTTGCCTTCATTTGGCATCGGCATGATTTCCGCAAGAGTTCTGAGTAGCAGTTCTACCCCTGCGCCTGTTTCGGACGACACAAAGCAGATTGGAATCACGTGTCCGGTTCTCAATGCTTCTTCAAACGGATCATGCAGCTGTTCTGCTGTCAGCTCGGAGCCTTGTTCGAGATACAGTTCCATCAGCGCTTCATCGACTTCAATCACTTGGTCTATCAAGGTTTCATGCGCTTCTTCGACTTTGGCGAGCAAGGTGTCGCGTTCGATTTCTGGTTCGAAATAGCAATCTACGACCGATTGAGCATCGGCGGAAGGTAAGTTGATTGGTAAGCAGTTGTCACCGAAGTGTTCGATGATGTTTTCCATCACGGCTTCAAGCTGGTTACCGTGATTGTCGAGCTTGTTGATGATGATCATCTGGCACTTTTGCTGCTCTTTAGCAAAGGCGAACAAGCGGTCAGACGTTTGGTTGATGGGCATTTGCGGGTCGATGATCAACGCGGAAGTTTCAACGGCAGGGAACACGCTGAGTGTGCGTCCGAGTAATTCACTTTGTCCGGGAGTGTCGATGATATTGAGGCGGTGTTTGTTCCAACTTAGGGCGACTGGGGTGGCTTCGATACTGTGTTGATATTGGATGGATTGTTGGTCGAAATCGGTCACCGTATCGCCTTTTTCCACACAACCTAAATGGTTGGTAGCTTGGCAGGTGTAGAGCAGTTTTTCTATCAGTGTGGTTTTGCCGGTACCCGTTTGACCGACAAAGGCGACGTTGCGGATCTTATTGATAGGCATAGAGCCTCCTTGCAAATGACGTGCGAAACCGAGTGAGCCTTTAGCGGCCAATCAACGGTTCCAAAGCAAACCTGATATCAGGCACGAACTGCATTGGAGTAGGGCGGGTTTACCGCCTTTTCGTCTTCCATGTCATTTTTCGGATGACTCTATACATACAACCATCACCTTGCTGAAAAAGCGCATTAGAGGTTACTACGGTATTAGCATGCCGTAATAACCCCGTAATTTATGTGACTTATTTCATGCTGACGGTGATTGTTTTTTAATCTAGGTCATGGAATGGGTGATGGGGTGATCACTGATCCTTTACAGGACGATTTCACCTTCTCGATATACCAAAGCAGGCTCAACATCCTGACCCAGTAAAACCGGACCATCTAAGTCGACCACTTTCGATTGCACAGCGATGGGTAGCGCTGCACGCATCGCCAATGAAGTGCCTAACATGCAACCGGACATCAAGGTAAAGCCAAGGCGTTTCGCTTCTTCTGCAAGCAATAAGGCTTCGGTAAGACCACCCGTCTTGTCGAGCTTGATGTTGACCATTTCGTATTTGCCTACCAATTCATGCAATTGCTGGCGCGTATGGCAACTTTCATCGGCACAAAGTGGAATTGGGTGCGAAATGTCTTTTAGCTTGTCATCGTCATTCGAGGGTAAAGGCTGCTCAATCATCGCAATATTCAGTGGCGCAAGCGTGGCAAAGGTAGCGTCTAAATCCAGTTCTTGCCATGCTTCGTTTGCATCCAGCACGATCATCGCATCGCCTGCCGCTTCACGAACTGCGCGAACACGTTCAATCACTTGTTCGCCATCGAGCTTCACTTTAAGTAGTTTTGCGCCTTGCTCGATGTAGTTGCGGGTCTGGTTTGCCATTGCTTCTGGCGTGTTAATCGAAACGGTCATTGCAGTGACAATGGATGCTGGTAGTTCAAATAAATCTTGAGTGTGTTGCTTGCCCGCTAGCTTCGCTTGTAAGTTCCACATCGCACAGTCGAGTGCATTACGTGCCGCACCACCAGGGAGAAGGTTTTGCAGCTTTTCTCTAAGGGAGACTATGTTCGCATCGCCTTTGGCAAACAAACCTTGTAGTTCATGAGCGGCTTGAGAAATGGCTTTGATCACCGATTCTACCGACTCGCCGTAACGGGGATAAGGCGTACATTCACCTTGGGCACTGATGCCATTCTGCTCTATGGTTACTCGCACCACGTGACATTCGGTTCGGCTGCCACGGGAGATACGGAAAGGCGTCGCCATCGCAATGGTGACGGGCTCTACATGAATTTTCATCGCGTCTACAATCCTTAAATCGCAACTTAAATCGCAATAATCTGTTGAGCAATTTGCTCTACGCTAAAACGCACAGGATCGGTGACAGGTACTTGGTATTTCTCCGTCCAGTCTTGGCAAAGCTGTGCGGCATCACCTTCACTGATTGCGGAGGTATTCAAGCAGATTCCGACAAGGCGTGTGTCAGGGTTTGTTAAACGTGCCGCTTGTAAATTCGCTTCGATGGTTTGCTCAATCGTTGGCAACTTAGCATGAGGAAGGTTGCGAATGTGTGGGCGACCGATCTCGTGACACAATACCAAAGCATCTGCTTGTGCGCCGTGAAGCAAGCCTAAACTAACACCAGCAAAAGAGGGATTGAACAGTGAACCTTGTCCTTCAATGATGTCCCACTCATGGTCAGTAAACTCAGGGCTAATGGCTTCCACCGCACCAGAGATAAAGTCCGCGACAACCGCATCAATCGAAATTCCACTGCCCGCGACTAAGATGCCCGTTTGACCTGTGGCTTTGAACTCAGCTTTACAACCCGATTGCTGTAAGGCTTTCTCAATTGCGAGGGCTGAGAACATTTTTCCAACCGAGCAGTCGGTGCCAACCGTTAGTAAGCGTTTACCCGAGCGCGCTTTACCATTGCCCACTTTCAGCGGTTCATCGTAATGGCGTACATCGTGCAACTTGGTTAGGCCACGTTGCTGTAAGTCATTCAAAGGCGCAAATTCAGAAAGACGTTGGTGCATACCTGAGGCAATTTCAAAACCCATTTCCGCCGCTTCTAGTAACGTCGCCTGCCATGATTCAGGAATCACACCACCAGGGTTTGCTGTACCGATGACGAGCGTTTTTGCGCCTTGCTGCTGAGCCTGTTGCAGCGTCATGTCGGTTAAACCTAATGAAACGGTTTCTGGCGTAAGACGAAGCTGACCTAAACAAATCTCTGGGCGCCATTGATGGATACCGCGTGCAGTTTTTGCGGCTAATGGATCGGTGACGTCGCCAAGAAAAAGTAGGTAAGGTTGAGCAATTTGCATGATGGTTCCCTCTGTTATTCATACGTTTTCAGACAATGTAGTCAGTTTGAAGAGGGAAGCCGAATGCCTATTTGTTGTACGCCTATAACTTGAAGTTATAGGTGAGCATGAGTGCTAACTTACTGATTAACATGCTGCTTTAGCGACTCAATAAAAAGCTTGGTCGATATGGATTGCGGCGAGTGTTCTGCAAACAAGATAGAGATAGAAAATGACAGCGCCGGAGAAAGTGAGCGCACGCTTACTGATTCGTCATCTTGATACTGTTTTGCTGTCCATGGGTCGACAATCGCAAAACCCGCATGATGCTTGACTAGCTCGGCGGCTGCGGCGTAACTGCGTACTGTGATCGCATGGTGATAATGTTCATCACGCGCAGAGAGTGTTTGATGTAGCAATAAACCGAGTGGGTCTCGACTGTCCAAGCCGATGATTGGCAATTCGTGCTGAATCAAATCATCAAACGATACCGAGTCCTCAGTTGAACTGAGCGCTTCTTTTGGCGCAATCAGAACAAGTTGTTGCTTGAGTAACACTTCACTCAAAATCGCAGGTGGCGCTTCTTCACCAAAGGCAATTGCCACATCCAATTCGTGCTGAAGTAAGCCTGAACACAGCTCATCACGGTTTGCCGTTAATAGTTCAAATGAGATGCCTTGTTGCTTCGACAGTGCAGCAACCGTTGGAGCAAGCAGTTGGGAAGCCAAGACAGGAGGCGCTCCGACTCTCAAGTGCTGAGTGCCTTGTTTTACCTTATTGGTGAGGGAGCGAAATTGCCCAAGCTGTTGGTAAACTTTCTCGGCTTCTGGCAGCAGGGCTTTGGCTTCTTGGGTCGGTACTAAACGGCCTTTGACGCGCTCAAACAGGGCAAAGCTAAGTTGTTGTTCCGTATGGGCAAGTACCCGAGTGACATTAGGTTGCGATACATGCAATAGGCGCGCGGCACCAGAAACGGTTCCGGTTTGCATGATGGCGTAAAAGACTTCCAATTGTCTTAAATTCACTGCGGTTTCCTGTTGTTTCGTTTGAGCTAGAAGCTAGCTTATCCAATTCTTACGCCTTTTAACAATAGTTGGTAATTACCCTCAGCTTGAGTAAGATGAGTTGGTAACCCCTTAGTTTTCACGGAATTATGACTGAGCTATTTGATCAAAAAAGTTTGCAGCCGCTGTACATTCAAGTCGCGGATGAATTAAAGCGCGAAATTGATAAAGGTATTTACCCTGCAGGCAGTAAGCTTCCATCGGAAAATCAACTGGTGGAGTTACTCAAAGTCAGTCGAGTGACGGTTCGTAAAGCGCTTCAACAGCTTAATGATTTGGGCTACACCTTCTCAGAAAAAGGCAAAGGGACGTTCGTTAAATCCAACAAATTGCGTCATGATTTCTTGTCCATGTCTGGCTTTGCTCAAGAAGCGGCAGGTTCAGGATTAGAAGCTAAGAACATTGTTGATGCGTTTGAAGTGGTTCCTGCAAACGAGTTAGTCGCTGAAAAACTCAATATAGCTCAAGGTGAGCCAGTTAACTTTGCTCGTCGTTTACGCCTGATTAATGATCAGGTTGTCTCTTATGAGGAGTTCTATATTCCTCGTGTTCTTTTGCCTAACTTAACGCAGCAAGATCTTGAAGGCTCAAAGTTCGAATACTTAAGTCGTCATGGCATTGAGATGGTGAAAACGCAGCAGAAATTGATCCCTGCCTTACCGGATGATGCTGCACAGAAACTGTTGGTGGTCGATAAGCTGGATCCTATCTTGATCAACCAGTCTCAGAACTTCTATGAAGAACAAGGGATATACGAGTATTCCATCGTTTATTACAAGTCGAGTTTGTACGACTTTGAAATCACCGCACGAGTTTAAAAACCTTGAAGCCACGGAATATTGAACGAATTGAAAAATAGCCCACCGATGTGGGCTATTTTTTTATTTATAGGTTTAATAACTAAGCAACTCCATGCATTTTGAATCAATAACAAGTGTGACGTGTGACAAAAAACGAGAATGAAAAATACAACCTGTATCTAACCTGTATTACGATGAATACAAGTTGAATACAGGTTGTTATTTCTTTGCACTCTTTGGAGACAAAAATTATGGCGCGAGATGCGAAAGTTGTAGCGAGTAAAGTGATGTCCTTGCTTGGTGGTGAGGGCAACATCGCACAACTTAATCACTGTGCAACACGACTGCGTGTTGTGGCCAAGGACGATGGACTAGTAGACGCGGAAGGACTCAGCGCGACAGAAGGGGTACACGGTTACTTCTTTCAAAACGGACAGCACCAAGTGATCTTGGGTACCGGTTTTGTGGGTAAAGTATTTGCCATTATGAAAGGCAATGAAGCGATTGAAGAAGCGCCACAAACCGAAGAGAAGAAAGACAAAGTCAGCACCTTTCAAGCAGTAACGCGCACCTTCTCCGATATCTTTGTTGCCATTATTCCAGCACTGGTTGCGACGGGTCTTTTGATGGGCTTACGTGGTTTGCTCGTCAACGGTTTTGGCATGGAGCTATCGCCACAGTTAAACACACTTTCACAAGTTCTGACCGACACGGCATTTATCTTTATCCCAGTTTTGGTGACTTGGTCTGCGATGCGCGTGTTTGGTGGTAACCCGGTTCTCGGCATTGTGCTCGGCCTGATGCTAGTTGCGCCGCAATTAGCCAGTAAGTGGGATGTAGCCTTTGGCAACGCTGAAGCCATGATCATTCCGTTTATGGGCTTTGATATCGCAGTTACCGGCCTGCAAAGCTCGATTCTTCCTGCGGTATTTATGGGTTGGTTCGCGGCGATGGTAGAGCGCACTTCGCGCAAATACATTCCTGAAGTGTTGGACTTGATCCTCACACCTTTCATTACCTTGTTGGTATCTCTGATTGCTGGCTTAGTCTTCGTAGGCCCACTTCTGCTTGGTATCGAGAAACTGATTACTGAGGCGGTGCTTTGCTTCCTGCAAATTCCTTACGGTATTGGCGGTTTGATTTACGGTGGTGCTATTCAATTTATGGCCGTGACTGGCATGCACCACACCATCGTTCCAATCACGATTGCAATGGTGACAGACACAGGCTTCGACTACATCAACCCACTTGGTACAGCGGCGATTGCTGGTCAGTTTGGTGCAGCGATGGCGGTCATGACTATGCAGACAGACAAAGTAAAACGCTCTGGCATGTTTGGCGCCGCACTTCCTGCACTATTTGGTATCACAGAGCCTGCCATGTTTGCGATTACGCTTCCTCGCGTTAAGCCTTTCCTATACGGCTGTGTCGGTGGTGCGATTGGTGGCTGTCTTGGTGCTATTGCAGGCATCGGCTCCGCGGGTACAGGCGCAACCATGCTACCGGGTATGTTGTTGTACCTCGGCGGTGGTCTAGGCATGTACATGCTTGTCATGCTGGTGGGCGCAGTGTCGGCGTTCGCTCTAACAAAACTGTTCTACAAAGAACCAAAGTAATTCTTTTCACTCCCGTTGTTTAGCGGGAGTGCTTTCTCTTTTTGGAGTCGTTATGGATTTTTCTAATCGCCAAAATCGATTTGTGAGAATCGATGAGGTGAGCGCGGAATATTTGGCAGACATTAAGCATAAAACGAAAACAGACCCGTTTTATCCGAGCTACCACATTGCCCCGCATCATGGTTTAGTGAATGACCCAAATGGTCTGAGCTACTTTAATGGCGAGCATCATATTTTCTATCAGTGGTTTCCACTAGGCCCCGTGCACGGTTTGAAACATTGGTATCACGTATCGACCAAAGATTTCGTCAACTTTAACGATCGCGGCATTGCGATGTATCCAGACCAAGATTACGACCATCACGGTTGTTACACGGGCGTGGGTGTTCCTCACAATGATGAATTGTACTTGTTTTACACCGCCAACCTTCTGAATGAAGAGGGGAAAGGCTTGCCAACACAAGCACTCGCGGTGATGGATAAACAAGGCAAGATCGAGAAAAAAGGCGTTGTGGTTGAGTTTAATTCCGATGCGTACACGCAAGAGTTCCGTGATCCAGTATTGGTCACTCGCGATGACGGTTACCACATGCTGATAGGTGCTCAAGGGCATGATGAAAAAGGCAAGCTTGCTTATTATCACGGTTCAGATATCGATGATTACCACTATCAAGGCAATATTGATGTGGGGCTGGGTGACTTTGGTTATATGTGGGAATGCCCTAACTATTACGAACAAGATGAAAACGGCGTGTTTATTTTCTCTCCTCAAGGCGTAAGCTCAGAGAGTAAATATGACCTGAAGAACGTTTTCTCTGTGGTTTACATGGTGGGCGAACGCATTGATTTCGAAAACAAAGTCTTTCCTAATCAGGGTTATCGAGAGTTGGATAAAGGCTTTGATTTCTACGCTCCTCAGACCTATCTCGATGATCAGCAGCGACGTATTCTGATTGGTTGGCTGGGTAACTCGAAGAGTGAATACCCAACCGATAAGAACCGTTGGGCACATATGCTGACGCTACCTCGTGTCTTGACTATTGAAGGGGATTACCTCATTCAAAGCCCATTACAAGAATTGGAAGCGTTACGCAAAGACTCTGTCGAAGTCGACGGTTCACATTCGTTGGATTCTCAAGCATTTGAGGTCGATCTTCATGTTGATGGCGCTTTCTCTTTGGCTCTATCCAATCAGAAAGGTGAGCGAATGGTATTTAGCGGCGATCAACATGAGTTCACCCTAGATCGAACTCATGTTTCTCATTTGCATGCTGAGGCTTTTGGTACCGTTCGTTATGCCAAGCGACTTGAACAAGCACAACGTATTCGTATCTTCGTGGATAACTCTGCCATCGAGATTTTTGCCGACAGCGGTAAGACGGTTTTCACCTCGCGGATCTTTATTGATGATCTGTGCAACATCGAGCTCAAACACGCTCAAGCAACACTGCATTACTTGTCCCCAATCTCTTACTGCTAGCAGTTTCGGATTGGTTTTTGGCCACCAATTTGGTGGCCTTTTTTGTGCCTGTTGTTTAGCAATGAAATTGATTCATAAATTTTGTGATATCTGTCATGTCACAATGCTCATATGAATGAGTTTGATTTCTATCAATTTCACTCAATAAATTGCTTTAAAATCCGATAATTATAAATTTTTATATTTAAGTTGCTGTAATTAAAAGTAAATAACTAAAGATCTAAAATCGTGATCTCGTCTAGCAAAAACGGTTTAGCAATATTGTTTTGCTGATTTTGTTGATCAAGAATTAGCCCCGTCCACTGCTAATGATCGGCCAGTTAATTAGCAGTTCTTTTTTGTCCATAGCTACACATAAGCCCTCCTTTAAGGCGGGCAAACTATTAAAAAATACAAATATAGGGGTTCACATGAACAACACTTTTAAGCTTTCGCTAGCGGCTGTTTTAGTATCAACAGCAATGACTGCAAACGCAGGTATCAGTATCGTTGACAACGAAGAAGGTAACTTCTCGGTTGGCGGTAACGTAGAGCTAAACTTCAACTTTGAAGATCGTGAATCAAACGCCAATGACGACAGCGAATTCAACCAAGATGGTCGCGTACTTATCGAGTTTGCGGGTGAGAAGTACACCAGCAACGGTCACTATGTGGGTGTCAAAGCACAGCCTCTTTTTGAAAGTACAGGCAACATCGCACTGGATGACGCGTACTTTGAATTTGGTAAGAAAGACGGTTGGGCGATTAAAGCGGGTCGTTTCGAAGCTTATGATATGTTCCCTGTGGGCCTAGACGTATTCCTTGAGTATTCAGGCGATACGGCGAATGACCTATACGCAGACGGTGCGGCATACTCTTACCAAATGAAAGAAGCGCGCGGTCGTGGTTCTGATGGTCAGATCATGTACAACCAAACATTCGGCAACCTGTATGTAGAAGTTGGTGCGATGTTGGGTGACCGTTCTAACTTATTTGATGGCGGCGTTGGTGGTTATTACCACGGTAAAGAAATCACAGAAAGCAAAGATGCGTTCCTACTACGCCCTGTCGTTGCTTACCAAATGGGTGATTTCACAGTCGCAGCATCGATGGAGACTAACCTAGTTTCTGACGCTATTGTTGCCGATGGCGTAGACATCTCAGATCGTACGGGTTACGGCTTAACAGGTAACTGGACAAGCGGTGATTGGTCTGTGAACGCAAGTGTTTCTTACCTAGATGCAGTAGACGAGAACAACATGTCGGCAGGTGTGAACGCATTGTGGAATAACCTAGGTCTTGGCTACATCTACTCAACGAACGAATTTGAAAACAAGGAATTTTCTTCTTGGGCGGAAGGCGACGTAAATGTATCAACTTGGTACGCTTCTTACGCATTCCGTGATGTGCTAGAAGTTCAGGATTTCTCAATCCTACTAGGTACTTACTACACTATGGTCGACAACAAGCTGACGCAGCAATCGGATGCAACTGCCTTTGCTGAAGAAGACGATTTCGGTGCACGTGTTCGTCTATACTACGAATTCTAAATCCTCCCTTTGGAAGCCAAAAGCCCAGCGACTGCTGGGCTTTTTGTTATTGGCTTGTGGCAAGTTGACCATCGCCATTCATTTTATGATTCAAATACCACATCACACAGACTGCCATCGCCATGGTGCCAGCCGCCAGAATGAAGCCATACTTGGTCAAGCCATAGTGGCTCAACATCGCAATAACAACATAACTTAAAGATTGCACGGTAGTGGCGAACATGCTGATTCCGCCATCGACTCGTCCTCGTTGATGGACAGAGACAGTGTGGTGCATCCAATTGATTCTTGCGATTCGATTTAACGCGTTAAATATGCCAAAGAGTGCAGTAAACATCAGAATGGTCAGTGGATGTGCCGATAAGCTCATGCCAACTAAAGCAATCACTAGCACGCTCATCGATACGACAATAATGCTGGTGTGACCAAACTGATTCAGTACCTTGGTAACAATAAGTCCGGTTAGTAATGAACCCAAGCCAAAGCTGATGTTAAATCCTGCGTACCAATCACCAGAGATACCTTGCTCCGAGAACCAGATAGGCACCAACTTTCCAAGATAAGTCAAAATGGGATAAGACAGGCAGGACAGCAAAATGAAAGCGTAAAAGGTCGGCTCTTTAGCAAAGATTTGCTTGCTCTCTTTTAACTGCGACATAAAGGCAACAGCGTGAGAGTCTCTGATTTGTTGCACGTACGGCGTGGCCATATAGAAAAGGACGGCGATAGAAGAAGCGGAGGCAGCAAACAAAGCAAACTCCCTCATTCCCCACATCTCTAACAACACGATACCTAGCGCGCCAGCGCCCAGCGTGGTCGATTGCATCACGATTTCTTGCTGACCGGAAATTTTGGCGTATTCATGGCGTTGATAGTTCTCTTGGGTGAAAGCATTATTGGTTGTCCATGCGAAGTTACTGGATACCCAATAGACCAATTGTGCAAACGCTAACAACCAATGTGAGCTAAGCTCAAGCCAGTACGCGACAAAAATGATGAACGCCATACCAGCTTGTAACCATTGATTGAGCACGAGTAACTGCTTTCTTGAATGGCGGTCGATAAGAGTAGAGAAGAAAGGCGTAGCCAAGAAAGAAACTGCAGTACAAGAGAGTGAGACCAAAGCAACAAAGGTTCCCATCCCCGGTTCAGCCAGCATTACCCATGGAAGTGCCATCATGAATAATCCCGAAGAAATGCTATCGAAGAATCGCCCAGCCAAGTAGGGCAGCGTTTTATTTTTCATCGTTTTTATCTGCTTAATTTGTTAACGTGGTGTAACTTTAGAACCTTAAGTAAACTTGAGGTAAAGCGTTTTTTTAAACAAGAGGTCAGAAATGGAAATCAGCGTAGGTGAGGTGGCAAAGCGCTCAGGAGTGAAGGTATCCGCGCTGCACTTTTATGAGCAGAAGGGATTGATTTCAAGCTGGAGAAATCAAGGTAATCAACGTCGCTACCATCGCAGCGTACTTCGTCGTGTGGCTGTGATCAAAGCAGCGCAGCAAGTTGGATTGTCGTTAGAAGAGATCAAAGTGGCATTAGAAGAGCTGCCCAAGCATCAAGCGCCAAACAAGCAGCAATGGGAAACCATGGCCAGTCATTGGCATGAGCAGTTAGAACAAAAGATTCAAAAGCTCAAAGCGCTACAAAACGATTTGGGTGGTTGTATTGGTTGCGGGTGTCTCTCACTAGAAACTTGTGCATTAAGAAACCCTGAAGATGTGCTCGGTAAAGATCATGCTGGTTCGAATCTAACTCTCGACGAACAAGAGTCATAACAACGGCTGAGCTGGTTATTCCTTATCGAAGCTATCCACCACGATCGCCCCCATTGAAGCGGGCATAGTAATCACAATCACCCGTTTGAGGGCGATTAGTGGGTCGGTGAATAAAGGAAGTTTGTTGATGCAGAATAGCACTAAAGCCACCACCACCGCGGCAATGAAGTAAGCAATCACAACACGAAAGATGAACACGGCAACGCGCGTTTTTATGTTGCTTTGAAATACGCTTTGGTAAGCGAAAAAACCTAAGAAGAGCACAGACAGGCTGAATAGCATCAGCAAATTCAACATCGGCAAGCTTTCACCCAAGCGCCACGCTTCTTCCGAGAAAGAAATTGGGACGGCGAGAGCAAAAGCGCCAACCAAAACTTGGCTGGCATCTTCGAGGTTAAAGTGGCTGCTCATGCTTAAGACTCAGGCGTGCTGCTTGCTAAGAGCTGCTCAAAGCGCTCATTGCCGTGAAGCAGTTCGAGATCTTGTTCTTCCGCTAACAGATCGCGAATGGAAGGGCTGGTATCAATCGCACGCTCTAAGTCTTCAATCGCTTGCTCCTCAATCCCTAAACGAGAGTAGGCGCAAGCGCGTTGGTAAAGTGCTGGGCCGTTAGTATCGTCCACTTCCAGTACTCGGTTACATAAGCTCAGTGCCCAGTGGTACTCTTTGATCTCCATAGCGGCGTCGGCTTTGTAAGTCAGCGCTTCTAAATCACCAGGGCGAACAAGCAAAATTTCATCGTAGATATCGATGCGTTGTTCCGGAGTTTGTGAGCTTTGTGCACGAAGCCATAAGTTATGGATTTCGTTGATCTTCTCAATCTCTTTGTTGTTTTCGCTGATGATGCGGGTTTTACGTTTCAAATCACGCTCCAACGCTACGAACTTTTTCTCGTATTCCTGAGCGATCTTTTCTAGTCGTTTGTCTGCCATCTCTTTGGTGTTGTGCTTAAACTCGCGCAGAGATTGCCAACCAACAAAAGCAATAAGTGAAGCGACACCCGCAATGATGTAGAAGAAGTAGGTCACCGTCACGTTAGCGTAGTTCAGTGATTTATCAGCCACCGTTAACTCTCGGTCGGTAATTTCAACAATCATTCGTCGCTCTAAATCTTGTTGTTCCTGACGCAGCGATTTCAACTCATCAAGGATATAGCGCTCCATTAATGGTCTGTCTAAAAGGTCGGATTCTGAATACTTTTCTTCGGATGCAAGAGTTGGAAAGGAGAGCAGGGCAGCGAAGAAGATGCCGATGATTAAGCGCATAGAACGTCCTTTTGCGTCGAGAATGGGTGGTTCTCTGAAACCATAGCAAATACAAGCAAGGTTTAGCAAAAATCAGATGGAAAATGCTTGTTTTATAAAGCGTTCTGATAGGCTCATATCTTGTTCTTTTGATCATGAATGGATACTCTTTCCGGTTAGTAAAGCGATGGAAAAGCAGAACCAAGGAACAGAAGTATGGACGCCAAAGCACAAGCTTATCTTACCCATTATATGGAGACGCTCTCTGAACAAGAGCAAGCAGCGATTCCCTCAGTAAGCGCTGATTATTATTGTGCTGACGAGTACAACGCTAATACTTGTGCTGAGCTGGTGAGAATCGGCCAGAAAACGGCCTCTTGCAGCATGGAGCTTTGGTATAGCGAACAGGGAGAAATGATGCCTCAAGTTGGACACCTACAAGTTGTGACCAACTGGGATGGTGAACCTGTATGCGTCATTCGAATCACTGATGTTAGAACTTGTCGATATGCAGATGTGAGTGAGGAATTTGCTCACGCAGAAGGGGAAGGTGACCGCACAATGGCTTGGTGGCGAAAAGCGCACACCAGATTTTTCAAAGCGGAATGCGAAGAGCTGGGTATCGATTGGCATGAGCAACGTTTGTTGGTACTTGAGCGCTTTAGAGTGGTTTACCCTATATCCAAGTAACCCAACTAAAAAGGCTTGGCGCGTTGCCAAGCCGTTTCATTAAATACGATGATTTACGCCAATTGTTCTTGGCTATAGAGCCGTTGGAGCAGCGTTTGCCATTCTTCTCTTAATACGCCGTATTTGATGGAATCGTAATACTCGCCTTGGTAGTAACGCACTTTACGAATCCTCGCTTCCTGCTGCATGCCAAGCTTTTCTGCGCAACGCATCATTCTTGGATTACCCGACCATGTTGTTAAACCCACTCGTGCTATGTCTTGGGATTCGAATATATGGCTAATCCAAGGCACTAGCGCACAAAAGCCCAACCCTTTATCCCAATAGTTCGAATCGTAAATGACGATGCCAGCTTCAAGCCAACGAGTACTCTCACATTCCCAATACCAACTCACTGAGCCAACGGGTTTGCCTTCAAACTCAATCAATAACATGTCTTCGCCTTTCAGTAGGCGTTGAAAGATGTGGTTACGGAAGCCTTCTAATGTCGGTGTTTGATAAGGGAAGTAAGGACCATTGAATTGCGCCCAGCGTTCATCCTCAGTGATGAGCTTATAGAGCGCTTTGGCTTCTTCCGGAACGGCTCGTCTTAATGTGACGCCTTGGAAATGGTACATAACACTCCTTTTAGTAACGGATTTATAGTAACGAGTTAACGTTTGACCGCGTTGACGCTGAACATGTGTCAATGTTTTGCATTGCCAAGAGCAGTGCTGCCATCTTCATCTCTCACTAAGAAGCTAGAGCTGATCCTCGATTGGCAGAATGCCCGAGAACCAAGCGCCCATTTTTCTCCACACGCTGGCTTCTGGCTCTGAATCGAATTCTTCGCCTGTCGCTTGATCAATCCATGCGATATCACCAT
This sequence comes from Vibrio sp. M260121, assembly GCF_036533715.1. NCBI lineage: Bacteria > Pseudomonadati > Pseudomonadota > Gammaproteobacteria > Vibrionales > Vibrionaceae > Vibrio > Vibrio sp. M260121. Next base: position 66,789 of record NZ_JATABF010000014.1, read on the forward strand.
CTTTGATTACGACTTGATAGGCATTTTCTTTCAGCTGCTCTGGCAAAACGGTTTGTTGCTTTTGCACGTATTCTGGTTGTTCAATGACGACTGCCATTTCAGTATTTAACTCTGCGGAGCGCGGGTCCCAGTTCATTGAGCCGACAAACAATGTCTTTTCGTCAATCATCATAAGTTTTGCATGCAAGCTGGCTCTGCTGCTACCGGTTAAGCTCCATTTACTCTTTATTTTAGCGCTGGCTTTTACTTCCCAGAGCTTGATGCCTGCTTTTACTAGATCTTCACGATATTTTGCGTACCAACCATGAACGGCAAAGACATCGTTTGACGCCAAACTGTTGGTCACGATGGTGATGTTAATCCCTCGTTTTGCTGCATTTGTCAGGGCTTTCGTTCCCGATTCTGTCGGCACAAAGTAAGGGGAAATTAGGACAAAAGAATCTTCAACGCTCTCAAGGAGTTCACCCAAGTTCGCGACCAGTTGACTTTCTTGAGTGGCAATCTTATCGGGTAAATCGAACCACACTTCACCTTTACCCCAATACAGATTGAGGTTCCCTTGCTGTAATTCTTCGTAAAGGTCGAGTTCTTTAAAGTTGTATGGGCCAGTCGAGAACTTTTCTTCTAACTCAAGTGCTTTTACTTGGGCCTGAATAGCCTGATCCGCCACTTTATCTGCTTCAGGTACGATCCATTCCATAGGGACGGCATAAATACTGTTCCAGTACAGATCAAATTGATCTGCGGTTTGAGTGACGACTTCACCAAATAACATCACGTCAAAATCACCGAATTCGACATTGGATTCGAAAGAGAAATATTCGTTGCCAATGTTTCTTCCACCCACGATGGCTGACACGCTATCGGCAATAAGTGCTTTGTTGTGCATGCGACGATTAAGGCGTTCAAAGTCACTTGCCAGTGCAAATACACGAGCATTTCGATATTGGTGCGGGTTAAACAGTCGGATTTCGATGTTTGGGTGGGCGTTTAACTCTGCCATTCCTGCATCATTTCGCTTTTGCATGTCATCTAGAAGCAGGCGAACGCGTACGCCACGCTTTGCTGCTTCGTACAAGCGCCACGTCATCAGTTGACTGGTCTCGTCACTACGATAGATGTAGTACTGTAAATCTAGGCTTTTTTCGGCAGATTCAATCAGTGCGATTCGAGCTAATAGCGCATCGTTTCCCTGATTAAGAGGGTAAAAGCCAGTATCTGAGTTGGGGTCTTTGTCGTAACTTTCAAAGAACTCAGCCAACGATGAGTCGCTTTGATACCCGAACTGAAAACTGGTGGATTTCTCACTTGGATCTCTTGGCTGAATTGAGGAGCAAGCCGAGACAAGTACAAGCATTGAACCGAGTAAGGCTTTAGAGAGAGAACGTAGCAATGCACACTTCCTTGTTAAGACACAACGTAACTCTTTGATTATATATCAACCTTTAAATCTGGGTAACGCGAGTGATTGTAGCCAAGTCGCAGATTTCTTAATAAAGCAACCGAATCTGAATGACTCGATATGGCTTTTGGAAGGCATATTATTCGGGCGGACAATATCATGTTTTTTACTTATGTTTTGCTCAGAAATGGTCAATATCACTAATATCTGGTGGTAATTACCAACACTGCACTGAGAGAAATTGCCAATTTAACCTAACTTGTTGATATTTAATGAGTAAAGGTTTGGCATGACGATTGCGTATAAACAGTGAGCGTGAGAGGTCGTAACTTGCGGAGATGGTTAAGTTTTTGTTAATTTTATTAACTTGCCATGGATAGTTCTTTTGTGATTGATAATCGCGAAACACAGCAGAAGCACGGCGCTCTTATAAAGTTGTCTATTTCAGATGCAAACACTCACTGTTTGTCCGCGGGGAGTAGGAGATTGGGTTATCGAACGTTCCGTTTGTTAATTCAGCTCTAAGGCGAAAGCCTGACGGGGATGAACAGGAGAATACAAAAATAAAAAAGGATTTTTGATGTTAGCAAAACCAGTATTACGTTGGCTTTTACCCTTCGTCGTAGTTGGTGGTTCTTATGCGGGTTATGCCGCGATTGCCGCTACTGCGCCCGAGAAAGAGTCAACCAAAGACACCATTACTGAACCCACAGTACAAACCTCTTCACTTTTTCCTACCGATCATAAAGTTGTTATCACCAGTCACGGTGAAATGCGTCCATTCGAAAAAACGCACTTAGCAGCGCAAGTTAGCGGCGAAGTGATCAGTTGGCACCCAAATTTTGTGACGGGTGGAATCGTAAAGCGTGGTGAAGTGTTATTCACGATTGAAAGTGATAACTACGAAGCGGCTGTTCTACAAGCTGAAGCGGGCTTGGCAAGTGCACGTGCTGCGTTGATCGAGGAACAAGCCAAAGCGGAAGTCGCAAAACGCCAAGCGAAAAAGTTAAGCGACAAACAAGTCACAGACCTTTACCTACGTAAGCCCCATGTCTTGAGTGCTCAGGCTCAAGTGAAGTCAGCTCAAGCTGCGCTGAAGCGAGCGAAGCGTGACCTAGAAAATTGCAAAGTAGTAGCGCCATATGATGCGCTTGTTGTTGAGCGTGAAATCGGTGTGGGTCAGTTTGTTTCTTCTGGTTCTCGTGTGGCAACACTGAACAATATCGAAGTGGCGGAAATCCACGTTCCTATCGCTGGCTTTGACAGTGCGTTTCTTCCTGAATCACTGAAAGAGCTGCGTGCAACGGTTACGCAACAAGGCATTCTATCGACGACTCGTGAAGGTAAAGTCGTTCGAGATCTCGGCATGATCGACAGCGCGACGCGCATGATCAACATGGTCATCCAAGTAAGAGACCCATATGGTCTCGATAATAATCAGCCGCCAATTAAGTTTGGCTCGTATGTTGAAGTTAGCTTTACTGGTAAGGAACTCAAGCATATCTACCGTCTTCCTCAAGAGCTGGTGAGAAACCGCACTGTGTGGGTTGTGAATGGTGAAAATGAGCTTCAACCAAGAACGGTAAATGTCCTTCGTGCTGAGGGGGAATTCCTACTCGTGGGCGAAGGTCTTGAGCAATCAGACAAGTTGGTACTGACGTTACCTGAGTACCCACAAAAAGGCATGGCTGTCCAAGTCGCAAAAAAGAATGACGACTCCGAAACCGTCGTACAGTAAGTAGGAGTCAATCATGGAAGAGAATCAACAAAAGGGCATCATTGCCTATTTTGCCAATAACTCTGTCGCTGCGAACCTAATGATGGTGTTCATCATCGTGATGGGTATCGTCAGCTTCATGTTCATTCAACGACAAATGTTTCCAAACGTTGAAGTTAACTACATCAACATTCGAGCGGCTTATCCTGGTGCCTCTCCGCAAGAGATTGAAGAGAGTATTCTGGTTAAAGTCGAAGAGTCGATCAAAGACGTCACTGGTATCAAAAAGACCGTAGCACGTGCTTCTCGAGGCAGTGCTTCTGTGTCGATTGAAGTCGATGTGAATGCCGACATCAAACGCGTATTGGACGATGTAAAACAGCGGGTAGATACCTTATCTAATCTGCCTGCAGGCATGGAACCCATCAACGTTTATCAGGTGGAGTGGCGACAAGAGGTGATAGAGATGGGCTTGGTGGGTGATAGGCCACTAGAAGAGCTCAAACCTATCGCTAAGCAAGTTGAAGACGAATTACTGCAACTGAAAAACGTTATGCTGGTGAATATCAATGCACCAGAAGAAGAGATTGCGATTGAAGTCGATCCGCTTGTTTTACGTAAATACGATCTGACTTTGAACGATGTGAGTAATGCGATTCGTCGTTATTCTGCGAACTATTCTGCTGGTGAAGTAAAAACCAATGCAGGCATGATCGCAGTACGTATTGAGAACCAATACTACCGTGGTGATGAGTTCCGTAATATCCCAGTTAAGCTTGGCGCAAACGGTGCAAAAGTTCTGCTACAAGACATCGCAACAATTAAAGACGGCTTTACTGAGGAAGATCGTTACTTCGAATACTCGGGTCAAAATGCGATCTACATGGCGGTTCAAGCCACGCGTGATCAAAACATTATCCCAGTTGCTGAATCCGTTCGTAACTACATCGAAGCAAAGAACAAAACCTTACCTGACGACATTCAACTGAAAGTTCTCGTTGATATGACCTACTACCTAAATGGTCGTCTCGACATGATGTTGAAGAACCTTCTTCAAGGTGCCGCGTTGGTGGCCATCATGCTCTCGGTATTCCTTCGTTTCCGCTTAGCAATGTGGGTAATGTTGGGGCTACCTGTGTGTTTCTTAGGCGCAGTAATGATGATGCCAATGCTGGGTATCACCGTGAACATTGTGTCTTTGTTCGCCTTTATCATGGTGCTCGGTATCGTGGTGGATGACGCCATCGTAACCGGGGAAAGTGCCTACAGTGAGATCGAAGAGAAGGGTGGTGGTGTTGAGAACGTTGTGACGGGTGTTAAGCGTGTCGCGACTCCGGCGACCTTTGGTGTGTTAACCACGATAGCGGTGTTTGCCCCATTCCTACTCTCAAGTGGAATTGATAGTGCCTTCTTCTACGGCATTGCGGGTGTGGTGATCCTGTGTCTTATCTTTAGCTTAATTGAATCTAAGCTGATCCTTCCAGCTCACTTAGCCCACACCAACTTTACGCCAATCAAAGCGGGCGGTTGGCGTGATAATTTCAACAAGCGCTTCTTCGGCTTTGTTAATGGCCCTTACCGCAGCTTCGTTAAGGCTTGTACCCATTGGCGTTGGACCGTGTTTGCCTTCTTCTGCGGTCTTTTACTGATTAGTGCAGCTTTAGTTAGCTCGAACTATGTTCGTGTGATTCCAAACCCGAAAGTGCCAACGGATTATCCGGCGATTACGATTGAGATGAATGATACGGTGTCGAGCGAGCAAACCATTAATGCGTTAAAAACCATTGAAGGCGTGATGCAGAAAATCGAAAACCAGATCATTGATGAGCATGGTCAGGGGATGATTCGAGATGTGCTTTCTTACAACCGCAGCCGTACTGAAGGTCGTATCCTTGTACCGCTTGTGGATGAAGAGTTGCGTCCATTCAATACCTTTGAACTTGCACGTCGCTGGCGTGAGGCAATGCCAGTTATTCCGGGCATGAAGAGCTTTAAGATCCGTGAACAAAGTGCAGGTGGCGGTGACCGCGACGAGTTTGGTTACTTGCTGTTTGGTTCGGACATTAACGAGCTAAACGAAGCGGGTCGCTACTTGATTGGTCGACTTCAGCAAGAAGAAGGTCTGTACGATATCTCGTCGTCTATCGATTCCGGTAGTAAAGAGGTACTACTATCACTTGCCCCTGTTGCTTATGATTTGGGCTTGGATCTGACTATGATCGCAGAACAAGTAGGCGGCAGTTTCTACGGTGGTGAAGCACAACGCATTATTCGTGATGGCGAAGAAATTAAGGTTATGGTGCGTTACCCGCAATTGACGCGTGAAGCCTTCTCATCACTGCGTTACGCTGTGATTACCACACCAGCAGGCAAGAAGGTCATGCTTGGTGATGTGGTGAAAATCAACGAGCAACCGGGTGTGAGTACCATTCGACGTGAAGGCGGTTATCAAACCGTTTATGTCTATGGCTCTATAGATGAAGAGTTGGTTGAACCTCAAGAAGTCGTGAAAGTTATCGACGACAATATCTTACCGGACATGAAGCAAGCCTTCCCAAGTGTGAAAACGGAATTGGGTGGTGACATCGAAGAGCAAGCCGCGCAACGTAACGAGCAAATCATGTTCTTCATTGCTGGCATGATCATCGTATACATCTTGTTGGCCGTGCCGCTTAAGAGCTACACCCAACCGCTGATTGTCATGTCGGTGATTCCGTTTAGCTTAACGGGGGCGATTTGGGGACACTTCTGGCTGGATATGGACATCAGCATGATGTCGACATTTGGTTTAATTGCAGCAGCGGGTGTGGTTATCAACGATTCCTTGGTGATGACAGATTACGTTAACCAAGTGCGAGAAAAAGGCATGAGCATTAAGCAAGCGGTTGTTGAAGCTGGCTGTGCACGTTTTCGAGCGATCACCTTGACGTCAATTACCACCTTCGCAGGTGTACTTCCTATCATGTTTGAAACCAGCTTGCAGGCGCGTTTTGTTATCCCGATGGCGGTCGCGCTCGGTTTTGCCGTTCTATTTGCAACTGTCCTTACTTTGATTCTGGTGCCTTGCTTGTACCTAATGTTAGAGGATATTAAAAACATCTTCCGCATTGTTAAACGGTTCTTTGGTCGTTTGATAGGTAAGTTCAAATCACAGTCATCAAACACTGTCGGCAACGAAAGCACGCAAAGCTAGTATCACTTAAAGCGAAAATCTAAAGCAGCCCTCGGGCTGCTTTTTTTGTTTTAAGCGAACTGAAAACGACTATCTATACTATAAATTGAATGAATGGTTAAATATTCATAAATATCGTTGGTTAATTTAACACTGTGTGTGTGAAATTCGCCATTGAGCAGATGGTAGAAAAATAAACTTTTGTTTAAGTTGTTGATATTAAAGGTTTAAAAAGTTGGCATCCAATGTGCAGTGTATAGAATGCAACCCAATGAACTGCTAATCCCTAAGGAGCTTATTATGCAAAGCGTATTTCTATCTACTCTAGGTCTTATTGCTGTAATGTCATCACCAATCGCTGCTGCCAACACTCTAGACAAAGAAGAGTGGAGTGCGGATTTACGTCAAGAATTTACAACAATGAAGCATGAGGCGGTTGCGGACATCCAACAAATGAACATGGACGCTATTGATGAACGCGATGAACGCATTGTTAAACACATCAAAGAACAACAAGCTCAACTGGTAAAGATCAAATGCCAGAAGACAGAGGCAACCAAGTCATAATCTCTGACGACAAAGATTCCGTGTTAGTCACAAGGACGAGTGATTAACCAGAGTGCATCCGATACAAGCACGACGTTAGTGAGCAGTCAGCGTCAACCTTGTTGCTCTATTTGCCAACCTATTAATGGGTTGGCTTTTTTACGTCTGTTGATTGAGGAGGGGACGCCAAAACTGGGAATTGAGTAGGAGAAATACGGCAGATAGAAAAAAGCCCGCGAAGAATACCTTCACGGGCGAAAAAAGGGCACCAAATTGGGTGTCTATTCATTTTGGAGATGGTCGAACGTCCATATCATACTGACAATAGGCTTGGTGAGAGGCTTACCACCAGTGCGACCAACGAGGCTAAAGTTAACATTGTTGTAATGATTGTTAAAATGTTAATTCTTCAATCAATGATTTCATTATCGTTAGTTCAGGATGTGAATGTGTTGTTGGTATGTGTCATAAGTGTGCCAAATATCGTTTTTGATAATAAAACTTATCATAAATTCTACGGTGATCATTTGGGTTGGTTATATAAAACTCGACATACTGCATTCTTAATTGTTCATATTTGCACTTAATGCCACATAATAACCCTGCATTTGTTAAGTGTCTGTGTTGTTTTTAACGCTTTTCATTGAAAACAAAAAGAGCGACCTAAGCCGCTCTCGTTCATTTTGATAAGTAAACTTATCAGTCGTTTTAGATTTCTTCGTGCTTATGGACTAGGCCGAAGTCAGCTAAAATGGCATACGCTGCTGGGATCATAAACAACACCAACAGCGTGGATGCAAAAATACCAAACACGATGGAGATAACCAGTGGCTGGATAACCTGTGCTTGCAGGCTGGTTTCAGTCAGTAACGGAAGCAAACCTGCTGCAGTGGTCATTGATGTCAGGAATACTGCTCTAAAGCGCTCCCGACTGGCTTTGACTACCGAGTCATGTACATTATCTCCTTCATCCACATGATGACGTATGTATTGAACTAACAGAATCGAGTCATTCACCACAATCCCTGCTAATGAGACGAAGCCCATCATACTTGGCATACTTAATGAGTGACCGAGTAGGATGTGTCCCCATACCACGCCAATAAAGGCGAGTGGAATCGCAAGCATTACCACGAATGGTTCCAAATAACTGCGGAATTGGTAACTCAGAATCGCAAACACGCCAAACAAACCAAGCAAGAAGCCTTTACCCATTGATGCGCCAGTTTCGGCGGTATCTTTGGCTTCGCCTTCAAAATCGAAGCGAAGGCCAGGATACTTTTGCATAAGCTTTGGCGCTTCATCTTGTTGGAACTGACGAATAATGGCAGTTGAGTTGGCTTTCGTATTGTCGATATCGCCGAATACGCTCACAGTGCGCAAGCCATCAATGCGCTGGATTCTTACGTAATTACGTTGGAAATCCAAAGTCGCAATGGTCGCGAGTGGAATTTGACTGCCATCGGACAAGATAATTGGGAAGTTTGCCAATTGCTGTAAGTCACCAGCTTGTGCTTTATCAAGGCGAACTTCAATAGAAATGTTTTCTACCCCAACTTGGATTTCGTCTGCGGTTTGGCCAAAGAAAGCCGCACGCAATTGATTAGCGATGAGCTGGCCGTTAATCCCATAAGCTTCCGCCCCCGGACGCAGTTTAACCAAGACTTCTTCTTTCCCCATACGCATGTCATCCAACACACCATGCACACCGTCAAACTCATTCAAGTATTGCTGAATGTCGATAGAAGCTGCTTTGAGCGCATCCAGATCGTCATGCTTCGCTCGAATTTCAATAGCTCGTCCACCCGGGCCCATGGTCGGTTGTTTAAATACCAGTGAGATAGGATCGGCAAGTTCACCAATATCTTCGCGCCATGCATCGATAAATTCATCGATGAGTGTGTTACGACTCTCTGCACCAAGCAAATCCAGACGTACCGTGGCAATGTGAGGGCCAGATTCATTCGCGTCGGCATTGGCGTTGAATTGACTGGTGATGTGCAGAACCAATGGATTGCCGTCTTCCACGTTCTCTGTCCATTCTTTATCTAGCTTTTGAGCGGAAGCGACGATCTTATCGACGACAGCTTCCGTTTGAGACAGAGAAGAACCCGGAGGAAGAATAATGCGCGCTTCTGCAATGTCGCCATCCAATTCAGGGAAGGGTTGGAACTTGAGTAAACCACCTACTAACGTGGCTGCGGAGATAAGAAGCAAGGCAACCACGCCCCCTATAAAGGCATAGCGATACTCGACCACTTTATCGACTGCGTTGACTAAGGTGGTGTTGCGGAAGTTCTCAAAAGAAGCCAGCAGCTTTTGTTTGAACTTGGGTGTCTTTCGCTCTTGCTTCTGTTTATGCAGGGAGTGAGAAAGGTGGTTAGGTAGGATCAAGAAGGCTTCCACCAAACTCAAACTCAAAACGAGGATCAGAACTTGAGGTACCGCTTTAAGTACTGCACCCATTTCACCTTGCAGGAATAACAAGCTACCGAAAATACACACCGTGGTTAGGAAGGAAGAAATCACCCCCGGTAGTACCTTTTTCACCCCTTTAATCACGGCATCATCTATCTCTTCTCCTCGGTCTAGGTGAGCGGCAATCGATTCAGCAATAACGATGGCATCATCCATCATGATACCGATGGCCATGAGTAACCCGACCAAAGACATGATGTTAATGGACAGGCCAAGTTGCGCCATCAAAAATAACCCACCTAAGAAGGCAACGGGCAAACCAGCCGCAACCCCAAAAGAGTAGCGAAAACTAAAGAACAACCACATGGTGGCGAAGACCAGAATGATACCTTGCCAACCGTTTTTGACCATCATGGTCAGGCGATCCCAAAGTACGGATGAAAGATCATTGGTCATTTGTAGCATCACACCGTCTGGGGCGATGGCTTGTTGTTCTTCGACAAATTGAGCAACACGTTCCTTGATACGTAGCGCATCGTCTTCTTTGTTTTTACTGACTTTTAGTAAGGCAGAAGGGTGACCATCAAAGAGGACTTTCTGTTCGTCCAATTCAAATCGATCAGTAATCGTTGCGATGTCTCTTAGACGGATGATTGATCCATTTGGACCAGAGCCCACGACGATAGTCTCAAGCTCTTCTGGCGTCACACGTCGTTCGTCAAAGCGGATCAGAAAGTTCTTATCTGGCGTTTCGACATTACCACTTGGCAACTTAACGTTTTGACGACCAATCTGCTCAGCAATATCACCAACACTCAAGCCAAGTTGGCGAATAGCTTGAGTGTCTAGCTCTACTCTGAATTGGTGGTCTGAGAAGCCAGCCACGTCAACTAAAGATACGTCATAGTCGAGCTTTAACGTGCGCTTAAGCTGTTCCGCATACGCTTTTAACTCCGGCCATGTGGTATCTGCGGTGATCGCGACATCCACAACTGGCTCATTCCAATCTAGTTCTTGGACCACAGGAGATTCAATCTCTTGTGGAAAGTCATTAATCGAGTTGATTTGAGTTTGAACGTCGACCAGCATACGCCCGATATCGGCTTCTTCATTCAGTTTTAAGATAAGACGCGCAGAGCCTTCAATCGCTTCACATTGCGTTTCTTCAATGTTAGCAAGACCATCAACAGCATCTTCCATTCGGACACAGATACTCTCTTCGACTTCTTGCGGGGAAGCGCCAGGGTAAACCACACCAGCTAGGATGTAGGGCGGATCAAACTCAGGAAAGGTTTCCCGCTTAATCGTGGAAAGTGAAGAAATCCCCAATATTAGCAGCGTTAGCATCAGCAAGTTGGCTGCTGTTGGGTGCTTGGCGAAGAATCGGATCATGAATCAGACTCCTCAATCGCCGCTTGTGACTGTTCAGGTGATTCCTTCAATAGCATGCCGTTTATCGCAGGCAGCAAATCGTTGATGATCAGCTTTTGGCCTTGCTCCAATTCGCCATCGATCACCACTTGGTTATTACGGCGATATAACACTTCAACCGTCACCACTTGCAGACGATTGTCATCGCCCATCAGGTAAATCTTATCGCCATGAAGCGCACGTTCTGGGATGACCCAACTTGGGTTCTCTTGCCCCTCTATCAAGGCACGCACAAACATGCCGTTCACCAATGGAGGCGCAGAGGTTGGGTTTAATGCACGGTAGTCTTGTTCAATTTCCAGAATCACACCGGCCGTCGCTTGGCTTGGATCAACCGTTTCACTGATGCGTGCAACTTTCGCTGGCCAGCTTGCAGAGAGGTTACCGCTGCTGAGTTCAATGTTGGCATGAATCGAATTCATATCAGGTTGTGGAATACCAGATTCATCACGGACAAACTCACCGATGCTCGCCGCCAAAGTTTGCATGTCATGAATGGAAAGCTGAGCTTCAACCTCCATGACATCAATGCCATGCCCGGTCACCATGGTCTGTTGTAGGTTAACTACTTGGTTTTGCTCAATTTCGACTTCTGCAATACGCAAGTCGTAAGGAAGGGTGATGATGGTTTTATCAAGCGAACGTTTCGCTTCGTCCACTTTTGATGCATTGACCTTAACTAGGGCTTCTGCGACACGCTTTTCATCCGGCATCAAACCGATTTGGTTTTCGATATCCAGCACTACCTTACGTTGAGAAAGTGTGCTTTGCTCTTGCTGATCTACATCCGATTGTGAGGTTAAGCCTTTCTTACGCAGGTTTTGTTTACGGTCTAACTCTTTGTTAGCGATAACTAGGCGGTTGGCTTCTATCTTGAGGGTGCTTTTGAGATTCGCTTCTTCTTGGTTCAGCTTAGCCAGAGAGGTTTGGGCAGATTTGAGATCGGCTTGAGCTTGAACCAGTTTCAATTCGTAATCGAGTGGATCGATGCGCAATATTTCCGTTCCTGCTTGCAGCACTTGTCCTTTTTCCAGTTGAGGATGACGGTAAACCACTTTACCGGTCACTTCGGCTATCGCCTTCCATTCAACTTTCGGAGCTATTTTACCAAAGCCAATAGCAACAGGTGCGATGGCTTTGAGTTCCAGAGGAATTGTTTCAACCAATCTTGCACGATCACTTGCGGGCTTGACGGGCAAATCTGGTTTAAGGCTCATCGCCAAAAATAGAATGACGACCCCAACAGCAAGGGCAGGAAAGAACAGCAGCTTTTTATTTATTTTCATATTGGTCGCCCGAGTCTAAAAATCCATGTTTCATCAGTTGTATGTTGTGTTCGAATAATCGGTTCAAGAAGGCTTCTGAGAGCTCGATACCGTGAATAGCCAGAAGTGCTGGTGGTGCCATAAAAGGAAACACCATTAAGCTGATGTAAGAGACACGACAAAGTTGAGGGTCAGCGTCTTTTCGCAACACGCCACCATCGACTAACTTATCAAAGATCACGCCTTGCATTGGCTTGCTGATATCAGCGAAAACTTTTTCGAGCAACTTACGTTGGGTCTCTGAAGGAGGCATATGCATGACTTGGGCAATCAAACGCGGGAACTGCGGGACCTTAATCATTTCGCGGTAATAGGTGCGCATTAAGTCGAGGAAGTTTTGTTCGTTGCTATCCGCTACCAACGTTTGCATTTGTTTTTGCATCGGCGATAACGTCTCGCGCAACATGGTCTCGAACAAGCCTTCTTTGTTGCCAAAGTAGTAGCGAATCATCGCCACGTTCACGCCTGCTTTCTGCGCGACTAGGCGAGTAGACACCTTGTCGTAAGCCATAATGGTGAAGAGTTCGCGCGCATGGAAAATCAGCTTCTCCCGTGCGTCGATTTTATCTGTGGGTCTTCCCGCCCTTCTATGAGCTTCCGTCACAATCGTCTCTCAAGATATTAAACATTTGATTAATTATAAGGCGCTGATTTCTTATACGACATGCGAAAAATTAATCAGTATTTAATCAAGTGATTAATTTGTGAAGGAGAGGCACAAAAAAGAGCAGTAAGGTCTGCTCTTTTATATCTCGTGAAGAGGGTAAGTGTTGTTGAGCTGATTTACCCCCCAACTCAACACAGTCCAATTCGGTCTATCGGCTTGTTCTTTTAGGCGAGGGCATGGATTGACCAGATAGGCGTAATCCGCGTATTCACACAGTGGTAAGTCGTTGATCGAATCCGTATAGAAATGGATGTTTGAGTAGGTCTCAGGTTGAGCCTCTAACCACTGTTTCAAGCGTGTAACCTTGCCTTCGCGATAACTCGGGATGCCTTTTATTTCAGCGGTATAGCCGTTGTCTTTTTCGACTAAATCAATTCCGAGAGCGTTAGGGATGCCGATGCGTCGACCAACTGCCTCAACCAAAAAAGTGACGCTGGCAGAGATGATGATCATATCAATCTCATCACGAGACAGTTGTTTAATCAGTGTTTTGGCTTGAGGGAATTGTTTAGCCAGAATATGGTTTTCAACGCACTCTTCCACTAAGGCTTTGACCTGTTCAATAGGCATGTTTTCTAGCGGCTTCATGGAGAACGTTAGGTAATCTTCCATGTCCAGTTTGCCTTCTGCGTACAAGCCCATTAGACGCTTATCTTCCTCAATAAAGTTAGACGCAGTGGCGATGCCTTTCTCGACCATAAATTCATTCCAAATCATTGCGCAGTCAGCGTTGATTAAGGTTTCATCCAGATCAAAAACATACAAAGGCTTGGACATAGTTGGCTCCCACAGTTTGGATTGAGGTCGATGTAACGTGTCGGTCAGTATAGAGCGAGGTTTACGAGTGTGGGACGTATGCTAACGACAAACTGTGACGGTTTCGTTGCACTTTTTCTGACCATGACAAAACTTAATGATTAAGTCGTGGGATGAAGCATTTCTGACTTGGTGATAGAAGGCTACAATACAGGGGTACTTTAGAAACTGCGTACTATAGATATATGGCGTCTTTCGAACCTGATCTCAATATTGTGTACTGAATACAGTCTTGTCTTTGAGTGATAATAGCGCCACTCGCACAAAGCGAACGTTAAGAAAAATACAAAAAGAATCCCCGATATGAACCAGTATGTAAATGATCCATCCAATTATCAGTTGTTAATTAAAAACTTGCTGTTTTCCCCAGTTGCTTTCAACCCCGAGCAAGAAATCGTCTACGCGAACCACCGTCGTCACAGCTACAAAACGTTTCATGACCGTGTGAGACAGTTTGCAAACGCGTTGACCAAAATGGGCGTGAAGAAAGGTGATACGGTAGCGGTAATGGATTATGACTCACACCGTTATCTTGAATGCTACTTTGCCATCCCGATGATTGGTGCAAAGCTGCATATGATCAACGTACGTTTGTCTCCAGAGCAGATCCTTTACACCATCGACCATGCGGAAGATGACATTCTCCTTATTAACGAAGAGTTTCTGCCAATTTTGGATCAGATCAAAGGCCGCATTGATACGGTCACGCGTTACGTCGTTTTACGTGATAACGATGAGTGTGAGTATGAGCGTCTGCTTGAGCAAGAAAGTACCGAATACAACTTCCCAGATTTTGATGAAAACACCGTAGCCACGACCTTCTATACAACGGGAACGACAGGCTTCCCGAAAGGTGTGTTCTTTACTCATCGCCAGCTAGTTCTGCATACACTTGGCATACTGAGCACAATCGGCACCAATGCGTCGCAAGGTCGATTGCATCAAGGCGATATTTATATGCCGATTACGCCAATGTTCCACGTGCACGCATGGGGACTTCCGTACATGGCAACCATGCTTGGTGTTAAGCAGGTTTACCCGGGCAAATATGTTCCAGATGTTCTGCTTAACTTGATTGAGCAGGAGAAGGTGACGTTCTCGCACTGTGTGCCAACCATCCTGCATCTTCTATTGAGCTCGCCAAAATCTAAGTCGATTGATTTCTCGGGTTGGAAAGTTGTGATTGGTGGTGCTGCACTGCCAAAAGCATTGTGTAAAGCGGCACTCGAACGCGATATCGATGTCTTTGCAGGGTACGGCATGAGCGAGACAGGTCCAATCCTGTCTATTGTTCAATTGACTCCAGAGCAGCTTGAACTCGACCTCGATCAGCAAGCGGAATATCGCTCGAAAACCGGTAAGAAAGTCGCGATGGTAGAAGCTCATATTGTCGATGATGAAATGAACAAACTTCCTCACGATGGTGAAACTGCGGGGGAAATAGTCGTACGTGCTCCTTGGCTAACGCCGAACTATTACAAGGACAACAAGAACTCAAAAGCGCTTTGGCGTGGGGGCTATCTTCATACGGGTGATGTCGCGCATATCGACGATGAAGGTTTTATCAAGATCACTGACCGTGTAAAAGACATGATTAAGATTTCTGGTGAGTGGGTAAGCTCTCTAGAAATAGAAGACATTCTGCATCAACACCAAGCGGTTTCCGAAGTTGCAGTGATAGGTATGCCACACGATAAATGGGGCGAGGTGCCACTAGCGTTGGTGACGTTGAAAGAAGATGCTGAAGTGACAGAGAAAGCGTTGTTAGGCTTTGCGAAAGACTTTATCACGAAAGGTATTCTTGCCAGAGAAGCGCTACTACTCAAAGTGAAGCTGGTGGACGAGATTGCCAAGACCAGTGTAGGTAAAGTGGATAAGAAAGAGCTGCGTAAACTTCATCTGTAAAGTAGTGACGCTGTTTGAGTCCAACCCATAGTATTCGGCCCCGACACAGGTTATGTGTCGGGGCCGTTTTCTTATCTAATTAAGAGAAAGACTTGGGTTACGTAGTTAAACCAAACCTTGCTCTTTTGCCATGTGGCTGGCGATGCTTGGCGCTTTCCAAATGCTTGGTAGCAAAATGAAAGACACGGGCACGGCCGTAATCACGATGAAAGATTGCAAAGCAGAGATGCCGCCAGAGCCCATTGAGATAAGCGCGATAGCCACCACACCCATCATTAAGCCCCAGAACGAGCGAATCACAGCGTTTGGCTCTGCTGATCCTGTCATTACCACACTGATGGTGTAAGTCATTGAGTCACCGGTTGTCACGATAAACGTCGTGGTCAGGATCAAGAACAATACCGAAATCACCATTGGGAATGGCAGTTCAGAGGTAATCGCAAGCAGAACCGCTGGTAGGTTAAAGCCTTCAAATGCGGATGAAATCAAACCTGGGTTTTCTAGCTCGAATGCCAAACCACTGCCGCCAACAATACTGAACCAGAAGCAGGTAATCAGAGGTGCAGCGATGCTGATAGAAAGGATCAACTGACGAATAGTACGGCCACGTGAGATACGTGCGATGAAGATTGCCATCATCGGGCCATAACCAATAAACCAGCCCCAGAAGAATACAGTCCACCAACTTAGCCATTCTGTGTCGCCACGGTAAAGTGCCATCGGGAAGAAGTTATCCACCATGCGGCCAATGCCTTGCACGTAACCATCGACAATAAAGCTGGTTGGGCCGAAGAACAGGATGTAACCAATTAGAGCCACAGACAAAATGATGTTGTAGCGGCTCACAAGCTGGATGCCTTTGCTCACACCGCTCAGTGCTGACAAGGTGTACATTAGAATTGCAGCCACAATCACCATGCTTTGAGTGATGAAGGTATCTGGCAAGCCGAATAGCGAGTTCAACGCGTAACTGATCTGCAGGCCTAAGAAACCAATTGGACCAATAGTACCAGCGGCTACGGCGATAATGCTGCAGGCGTCAGCCACGTCACCAATCCAACCGTTAATGGCCTTGTAGCCAAATACAGGGTATAGCAGAGTACGTGGTTTAAGTGGTAAGCCCTTATCGTAGTGAAGGTGCATCAAAACCACAGAAGAAAGACAACCTAAGATTGCCCAAGCAAGGAAGCCCCAGTGCATGAAAGACTGAGAAAGTGCATTGATTGCAGATGCTTTTGGTGATGCCTCACCGTAAAGAGGCGGCGCAGAAACAAAGTGCGCGATAGGCTCAGCTGCGGCCCAGAAAACACCGCCACCCGCGAGTAGGGTACAAAGTACGATCGATAACCATTTAAAAGTATCGATATCTGGTCTCGCTAAACCACCCAAGCGCACGTAACCCGTACGACCTAGCGCAATAGCCAAACCAATAAGGAAATTCAGAAGGAGTAATACTTGCCAGAAGGCACCGAAGTATTGAGTCGCAAACCCGAAGCCTGCGTTAACCATTGCGGTCAGAGAGTCTGTATTCGTCAGAGCAAGTAATACAAACACGGTGAGGAAGCTACCACTTAGCCAGAATACTGGGTTAGTGAGTTCAAGGCGCTTTAGAAGGGAAGGAGGATGGATCGCAGAATAGTCTGCCTCCTGAATAGGAGCATGAGAGGCGGCGTTCGTCATATTTGACATAATTACTTCGCTTTTTAGGGCTCGGAAGCCGTGCATTTCCCTCACACCAATAGCTCGAAAAGTGTGAGGATGATCAAAAAGCCGCTGATACTAGCACGTTGAGAACCTCAATATAACCGCAGAGCGCGATTAATTGTCGATCTCTAAAGTAAATAACTGATTTATGGAATGAGATTATTTGCGTGAAGTGCGCCGCATTTCATACGTAAATGACATTCCCCTTATTCTTGTAAGGACACCTCAGGATTACATTGAGCCAACCTGTTCTAATAAAAATTAAAGGTCTTACCCTATGGCTCAAATCGAACTCAACGGGACGTGGCAGCTTACCTCGCCACATCGTCCAGATATCGATATTCCTATGACTTTGCCCGGTGACAATGTATCCGCATTATTGCAAGCAGGGCTCATCCCGAATCCCTATTTTGCTGATAATGAAGCGAAAGTTCGTTGGATTGAAACTTGCGATTGGCACATTTCACGCGAGTTTGATGTCGATGGTTCTGTGCTCTCTGCCAAACAAGTGTGGATGACGCTCACCCGTGTAGACACCTTAGCGAACTTTTATATCAATGGTGAGCAAGCACTAACTAGCAGCAACATGTTTGCCCAGCAACGTATTGATATCAAACCTTACTTAAAACAAGGCACTAACACGATTCGAGTTGAGTTTGCCCGTGTGGATATAGAAGGGCTAGAACGTGCGAAGAAATTACCATTCCCTATTCCTTCGGCGATGGGGAACAACCAGATCCCGCACATGAACTTGATTCGCAAAACACAATGTCACTCGGGATGGGACTGGGGCATTTGTTTGATGGTGTCTGGCATTTATGACCTGATTCAAATTGATGTAATAAACGATGTGTGGCTCAAAGGATTCTCTACAGAGCAACAATGGCAAGCTGATGGTAGCGTGCTAGTTGATGTATTAACCGAAGTAGAAACCGATACTCAACCTCATGAAATCACGATTGAATTTGATGGTCAGCGCCAATCGATTCAAACCGAAGGAAGTGGTCACTATCACTGCCAGTTCCATATTACCGAGCCAAAACGCTGGTGGCCTGCGGGCTATGGTGAAGCTTACCTTTACCCAATGACAGTATCTTGTGGTGATCAATCGCTATCACGCAAGATTGGTCTGAGAGAGTTGAGCTTAAATAACCAAGCTGATGAGCATGGTTCGGCGATGGAGTTTGTTGTCAACGGCACACCAATCAATGCCAAAGGCGCAAACTGGATTCCGGTGGACGCTATGCCAGGGCGTGAGTGTGAAAGCCGCTATCGTGCGTTATTGCAAAGTGCTGTCGATGCCAATATGAACATGATTCGTGTCTGGGGTGGCGGCCAATATGAGAGCGAAACTTTCTACAACCTTTGTGATGAATTGGGTCTGTTGGTTTGGCAAGACATGATGTTCGCTTGCTCGCTGTATCCATCTGATGATGATTTCTTAAAAGATGTGGAACAAGAGTTGCGATTCCAAATCCCGCGTCTAAAAGAGCATCCTTCCATTGCGCTGTGGTGTGGTGATAACGAAGTGATTGGTGCAATTGGTTGGTACGACGAATCCAAGCACAACAAAGTCAAATATACGGTGAACTACGATCGTCTGAATCGAATGATCGAACAAGTCATTGGTCAGCAGGACGATTCACGTCGATTTTGGCCAAGCTCGCCTTGTAACGGCGAGCTGGATTTTGGCGATGCGTGGCACGATGACAGTAAAGGCGACATGCATTTCTGGGATGTTTGGCACTCAGGAAAATCGTTTAATGCTTATCTAAACATCAATCCACGATTCTGTTCCGAGTTCGGTTTCCAATCTTGGCCTTCGTTTGCTGAAGCAAAACAGTTCGTACCAGAGCAGGACTGGAACGTTACCTCACCAACGTTTGAGCAGCACCAAAAGAACCCACGCGGTAACAGCATCATCACAGAGATGTTTACTCGCTACTTCCGTTTCCCTTCCGGCTTTGAACAAATGTTGTACCTCAGCCAAGTGCAACAGGCGATGGCAATCAAAACCGCTTGTGACCATTGGCGCGCGATCTCTCCAGTATGTCGTGGCATGTTGTACTGGCAATTAAACGATAACTGGCCAGTGAGTTCATGGTCCAGTTTGGAGTACAGCGGCCGTTGGAAGCAATTGCATTACCATGCGAAACGCTTCTTTGCGCCGCAGTACTTGGTGTTCTCGGAGCATACTGGCAAATTGAGTCTTCACTTGTTAAATGACGCCAAAGAATCAGTTGATGTGAGTGCGCAATTGCATTGGGTGAACTGGCAAGGTGAAGTGAAACAAACTTGGTCGTTAGAGCGCACCGTTTCCAATGACAGCAACACCATTGTTTGGCAGTTGGATGAGCAGTTTGATTCGTATGAGTTGGCATCGGGTTTCTTCTACGTAGAAGCACAAGTTGGGAAAGATCGAACTACCAACACTTGGTTTAGCACTCATGAACTAAAAACATTGCCGATGGAAAGAGCGAATATTGAAGTAACGATTGAAGCCAATAAAGTCACGCTCGTTGCCGATAAGCCAGCGTTCTTTGTTCATCTTGAATGTGATACGGCTGGACGCTTTGACGACTCAAGCATCACGCTATTGGTGAACCAACCTGTCACGGTTGAGTTCTTGGGTGAAGACTTAGCAACGATGGCGGAATCGCTACGCGTGTATCATTTGATGCAATAAGAGAGACTCAAGCGAGTCTAAGCATAGCAAGCGCATTAAAGGGGGCCTCCGTGCCTGTCTCTTATACACAAATCCCCAAGCTTGTAGCTTGGGGATTTTTTTTGAACTCTTTAACGTGTGTGCGATCTGATCACTTACTTGGGAAGGATGGTTTAAACTGCAAACCATCCTTGAAGGCTACGAGCTCGCAATGTCTCTTGATCACTAGACTTGTGATCAAGAGACAGGCCTCCGTGCTCCCTTTGTTTTTGGACGAGGACTAGAACAAGTTACGTTTTGCCCAAGCGACCGCTTGCATTCGGTTCTTCACTTCCAGTTTGCGGAAAATACTATACAGGTGCGATTTAACCGTGTGTTCACTGACAAATAATGAGTCTGCAATATCAAGGTTAGAGCCGCCTTGGCACAGGGCGGTCAGGACTTGCATTTCTCGACGAGTGAGTTCAATTTCGAGTTTCGTATCCAGCTCAGTAACCGTGTGGTTAAGATTTACTAGATAGCCAAGCAGTCGATTGAGAATGTCTCTAGAGAGCCAGTTCTCCCCACTCAGAATACCTTTCAAGCCTCTGATTACCTTGTCGAAGTCATCTTCAAAATAGAACAAGCCTTTGAGGTTTGACCAAGTGAGTAGGCTCTCCACGCCCAAGTTGGGTTCTGCATTCACCAACACCGTCGCATCGACATGTTCCAGCTCACTGAGGGTCATTTTAACCTCCGATAGATCGGGCAGGGAACTGTCGACGATCGCCATGTAGTGCTCATCTCTATAGTGAGGTAATTCTACTTCAGCCCCTTTTGCTAATAGCACTGGTTGTCCAAGCTGTTGCTCGATGGCCGTTTGTAAGCCTCGACCTTGTATATTATTGAAGGTAAACAATAAGATGGTACTGTCGGTTGCGTTGTTATTTATCATTAGTGGGCCTCCTGTCGAGACTGCATAAATTCATTTCCTACTTGATGGAAGCGATAGAGCACCAGATCTAAGAGTCCATCAAAGCAATGCTTCACCATGGGGTTCTCGAATATGTGTGTCGCGGGGGCTTTAAAAAACGTGACCCGCCGGTGGTGGTAGAAATCCCGTATGAAAATGTCGAATAGAAGTTGTTTAATTACGGGCTCATGAACCGGAAAATGGATGATGGCATTGCCCATAACTTGGATGATGTCAGTCACCAAGAATTTCAAAATTGAGCGCCCTAAATGCCATAAGCTGAGAATCCGAAATTCAGACCTCAGCTCTTGGTAAATCAAATGTCCAACTAACATGCCCTTGCAATAGTAGAGGCGAGCCTTGCTGGGGGATTCGCCAAACTGGTTGAGCGTGTCCTCCACACCTCCGGGGGTAATTAACTGCTTGTGGACGGCGTCAATCTGTTCGAACTCTGAATCGCTGATTTGACTGAGAGAACAACTTTTCACATCGGTAACCTGATACTCGTAAACAATGTCTTTAAAGCTCAAATAGATGTTTTTACTTTGCGAGGCTTTTATCCTTTTATACTCACTGGAAGTGTATTCATACTGCTCACCGATATAGTGAGAGAAGGCGAGTCGCTTTAACAAACTCGGTGTGACTTTTCCGCTTTCCCACTGACTTAATGTGGGTTGGTTTAAGCTTTCAAAAGCGCTGTAACTCCTTGCTAAGTCGTCCGCCAATTGACCTTGAGTTAATCCCCTCTCCTTTCGAACTGCAGCGACCGCATGCGAAAATTCTAACTTGCTAACCATATATCTACGTCCTGAACTCATTATATTTTTTGATTGCTTCGAAGCGGCTCGGACCGAGCCAAAACTCTATGTTCTTGATTTTTTAGTGAGGTACATCATTTGGTCTGCGTGCTGGATTAAGGAGTCACTACAGCTCCCTTCATAAGGGAAGCGCGCGACACCGACACTCAGACCGATGTGAACGTTTTGAAAATGGATAAAAATAGGTGCACTACATGCTTGGTGCAGCAAAGACTGAAACTGTTCTAAATCCTTTGTATGTTCTAGCTCGGGTAGACAAAGAATAAACTCATCGCCACCAATTCTCGTTGCGAACTGGCCATCGCTTAGTAGATGCAAAATGCGTTGGGCGGTAATGCGTAAAACCTTGTCTCCGGCATCATGCCCGAATTCGTCATTCACGGCTTTAAAGCCATCCAAGTCGATGTAAAACAGAGTAAACGGTTGAGCACGCTGTATCTGTCGTTCTATCAGCTGATTGCCTTTAAAGCGGGAATAACACCCTGTTAGCTCGTCAATCTCGAGCAGTCTTTCTAGTTTTTCAACTTGTTCATATTGGGTTTGCCATGCGCTGTGCCAATAGCTCTCGATAGAGTGTAACCCTTTGTAAATAAATAGGTTGAACAAGTACAGAAACGTACTCCGAATGGAGAACTCACTTAAACCCTGTAGTTTAAACAGGTCGTTGCCTGCGGTTATCAAATCAATGTTAAAGCAAACTGCCATTGATAGGGTGTATGTGATTAGTGACCAAAAAACACCGAACTCAATTAAGGCTAAAAGAAGGTTTATTGTGACTAATGACGAAAAGAGGAAGTGGCCGCCTAAGAAGTAGTACAGGTAAAAAGTGAGGGTGTAGCCGAGGATCAGAGCAATGACGACAGAGCGATGTCTTTGCTCAAATGCGAACGTTCGCCCCACCCATAGGTAGGTAAAACAAGCAACCGCGGATAACACGTAAGGAAGGTATACAACATAATTAACCCCTCTGATTGCACAAGCGAATAGGGTAATAAGAATCCCCAAACTTGTAGAGCGCATGTAGTAGCGCGTAAAAATTTTGGTGAACTGCGTTCTGTCCATAGTTATGTCTCAAAGGAACAGCAAATAATGGGCAGTCAGAGATAGGGTTCAGTATGGATTGAGTGTGGATGGAGAACGTGAGAAACAAAGAATTTGCACCGCATGAACTTGGAAATGCGAGGCGCATATGCTTTTTCGGGCGTTTTTCTCGTCTGCAAGCGACACTGCATTTCATAAAGATGCTCGATACCTACTGCCGTTTTTATAAACTATTCTATGAGGCGAGGTTGCATAAAACTATACGGTTTTCGGGAAAATGCCCCGATCTCAATATGTCCGTATAAAAAGTGGGTTAACAGCAAATTTATCTAGGAAAAACTAATACTTAAGTGCTATAAAGTGTGAGTTAAATCAGTCTTAAGTTTGATATGTCTACTTGAGTTTTTGATGGATGCGGTAACCGGTTGCGTAACCAAGATAAAACAGCGCCGCAAGCGTAACGAACGCAGAAATGTAGGCAATAAAGTGATTCAAACCTAATCCAAAAGACAAGGTGAATGCAATGCCATTCACGGCTTCCATCGGGATCTTGTACCAAGACGCATGTACGGTCGATCCAAATAGAATAAGTGTGCCAATTAAAAAGAGTGTGCCAATGGAAAGGCCAACCCATCTACTGCTGTTCATGTTCATCTCAAGAGTTACTGACTTCGTAACAAAATATTTCAAGAGAGGCATTATACAACTGAGTGAGGGGGGAAGTGGTAGCAATATTTGCATGAATATGACAAGAGGCCACCGGAGTGACCTCTTTTTAACCAGATGGCGTTTTAATTAGCCAATCCATTTAATGAAGTAGGGGATGATGAGCGCGTTCGCTAAATCGATGAAGAACGCACAAACCAGAGGTACGATAATAAAAGCCTGATGCGAGTTACCGTATTTCTGAGCAACCGCAGACATGTTGGCCATTGCCGTTGGTGTTGAGCCCAGTGAAATACCGCCAAACCCCGAGCAAACTACCGCTGCATCGTAGTTTTTCCCCATCAATGGAAAGACGACAAATATCGCGATACAAATTGCCACCAAGAACTGCGCGCCAAGAATGATAAAAATAGGCCCAGCCAAATCGACCAAAGCCCATAGCTGCATGCTCAGCAGTGACATGGCTAAGAACGCGCCTAACGCCATATCCGCAATTAACGCCACCGCGGGTTTTCTTGCTGGCCAACGAGTACCGGTAAGGCGAGGGTAAGAGGCGGGAATAAGATTAGAAATTAAGATACCGGCGAACAAACAGGTCACAAACAACGGCAATTCCAGCCCCAAACTGCTTACGCCTTCGTTCAAAATTGCGCCCAATATGATACAAACATGGATAGCTAACATCGCATCTAAGAAGTCATAAGCATTGATAGACGGTTGCGGTTCATCCTGCGCTGTACCCACGTCCATTTCTTCCACTTTAGCTGGCTTCAGGTTGTGTTTGTTGATCAGGTATTTTGCAATTGGGCCACCCATCAAGCTTGCTAAAATTAAGCCAAACGTTGCACTCGCGATGCCGATTTCCATGGCGGTATCAAGATCGAATATTTCAGCGATGCGAGGTGACCACGCAATCGCAGTGCCGTGTCCGTCAATCAGAGATACCGTGCCGCTCAATAAGCCAACCGCTTCTGGTTGATCTAATAGGGTCGCAATTCCAATGCCGGTTAGGTTTTGAATTAGCATGTAACCGATGGTGACCGAAAGCAGGATCAATAATGGCTTACCGCCTTTGAACAGATCTTGCAGACTGGCGTTGATGCCGATGGTGGTAAAGAAATACACCAGCAACAAGTCTCGGGTAGCAAGATCAAATTGGACATCGATTTGAGTGACGTAATGGATAACGGCGAACAACACCGATACCAAGATACCGCCGGAAACGGGTTCAGGAATACTGAATTCCTTTAAGAAACTGCTGGCTTGGGTTAGGCGCCTGCCTAAAAACAACACGATGATCCCGAGGGTCACCGCGAGAAAAGATTCGACCTGTAATACACCGTCGACAAAGTTCATAACCACTCCTGCTTTGGTAAAACATGATGAGAGAATTAATCGGTACGTTTATCTCTAAACATACTGACATGTTTGTATGACATCCAATTGCATACCAACGAATTTGAACCAAGTCGGATTGTGCTGAGAATCGTATTTTCGTAACCGATAGAAAAGAGGAGTAATACAAGGTCACTATGCATGACTCCTCTTGCTTCGATTAAGGGCTCGTTAGTTAAATAGCCAGTAGCTTTCTGGATTGTCTGGACATTGATAAGGGCCACATTCGGCAAAAGTCCCAATCACATTGAGTGCCACAACAGAAATCGCCAGCAAACATGTGATGCGACCTAGATTGCTCATTTCGTAAGGTTCTGGAGACTCCTCTTTACTGGTGAGCATCAGGATAACGGCGACCGCGAAAATGGTGGCAACAAACAACACAAACGCCCAAGTGTAATAGTGCATCCCGAAGATAGGGCTACCGTATCCAGGTGTACCGGGAATCACGTGCAAAGAGACTTGTCTCAGTGACGTAGCGACGCCATAGAGTGCGCCAATAAGTACCACTCCATAATGTCGAGACTGCGGTCCATACACCACGTTTAATAAAAAGCCGAACATGATCATGATGAAGCCAATGCGCTGCAATAAACACAAAGGGCAAGGCAACTCATTCAGTACAAATTGCAGAACAAAGCCAATCAGTAAAACGGCTGTCATGCCAAGCAGACCAAGAGTATTGAGTAAAGCCAGATAGTTTCGATTCATATGCAATCCCCCTTACAACAAGATGGAAAGAGGGTCGGTGGCGTGATGATTGAACCAATACAGTCCGATGATCACCGAGGAAGCAAAGAAGGCATAGCCCACCGCTTTCTTACCTAAAAATGCACTGAGCATCGCAATCAATAACAGCAAAAAGATTAATGTCATCATGAGGGAGTTCCTTCCTTACTCTCTGATTTCAATCCTTTTAACTATAGGAAACGCGAGCTAATGCGCGACTTTATCCACAATAAAAAAGAGGAGGGGTTAGATTCGAGGTCCCAGATGAAGCTAACCCACTCCCCAAAATCGTTACTTAACTCATTCGGTTTAACTTTGTGAAGATTGCTCTAATGCCCAATCGCCACCCAATGATTTGTAGAGTGCGACAGTGACCTGAGCCGTTTGCAATTTGGCTGCGATTTGTCGGTCTTGCATCATGCGTTGTTGGCGCTGAGCATCCAGTACCGACAAGTGGTCAATCAAACCAGCACGGTAGAGGGATTTGGCTTTCCCCACGGCTTTATCTGTCGCAACCAAAGCATCATCAATACGACGTTGATTCTCTTGGCTTCTGCCATAAGCAAATAGTGTGTAATCCACTTCAGCAAAAGCCGAATCTACGGCGTGTTGGTAAGTCAGAGTTGCTGCGTCAAAACGAGCCTGGTTGATGTCCTCTAAAGCATCGCCACGACCACCATCGAAGACATTCCAACTGATGCCTGCTGCCCCAACCCAACCGAAAGAATCACTGCTAAACAGATCATCAAAGCTAGAAGCGGACACGCCCGGAGCGCCGGTTAAGAAGAACTTCGGATATTGATTGGCGATACTTGCCGCAAGTTCTTCATTGATGGCTGCCATTTCTCGCTCCGCTAGGCGGATATCAGGGCGACGCTGCAGTAAGTCTGAAGGTAATCCGATTGGCACGACATTTTGCATTGCTGGTACACCTTGAGTCTCTGCAAGTCGCACTTCGACTTTCGATAAAGGCTCACCAAGCAGTACCGCGATACGATGTTTGTGTACCTGCTGCGCGATTTCCAACTGAGGAATGATTGACTCCATCGCTGCAAGCGTCGCTTTGGCCTGCGCTAAATCGAGATCCGAGCCATAACCGCTACGAACCACTTTCTCGACCAAGTCCATGGTTTTTCTTTGGTCTTCAAGGTTTGATTTAGCTAAGTCGAGACGCTCGCTTGCCCCTTGATACTGCAAGTAGTTATGAATCAAATCCGCAGTAAGCAAAGTCGTCAGCCCGCTTTGATAAATCTCTGCTTGCTCAACACGTATTTGCGCGGCATTGGATTGGCGATCAATGCGACCAAACAAATCCAATTCCCAAGCGATACTTGCGCCGGCAAATACACCATCATGCTGGTTGTCCAACAAGGTGGTATTGGCAATTTGTGGTGGCAGGCCTGCTGCTGAATCGCCAATAGGATTGAGCGCAGAAGTTAGAACTGAGCTTACTTCCTTGCGTGCAGATGTCTCGAATGACTTTTTCGATGGTGGTGATTACACCGCACAAGATGTGCTGAATCTACTTGGTTCGGGAGGTTGGAAAGGCGGTCGTATGGACGACGATATGTCCCACCGATTCGGAATGAATAGCCGATACTAAACCTCGTAATCAAACACGATGATGTCTTCAAGCAGTGGTCTAAATACCTCTTTCAATACATCGTACTCTGGGTGAGGTAGGTAGTTCTGACGACCCGCTTCATCGGTAAACGTCATCATCACGGCGTGTGTGTAGTCTTTGTTCTTTCCTTCTGGGCTGTTGTTTAAGCCCCATTCGACGTCGGTTACGCCTTCCACTTTCTTTGGCATGGCTTCGAATAGCTCTTGCAGGTGTTGGATTTTGTCGCTGGTGGCAGAAGCTTGAAATTTGATGAGTAGAATGTGTCTGATCATGGTTTTGTGCTGTTGTTATATTTTGTCATGTTTGAAGAACAACACTATAACGGGCATCCACTCTAAAGTTAGCTTTTGGCTTCACAAAATAGAGAAACAAAAACGCGAGCACTTTGGCTCGCGTTTTTAGTTGGTTTATCTAGGTCGTAGGTCGTTAGATGGGAACCGTTAACCCGCGATGCGTTTCACCAAGTAGAAATGCTTTTTACCGCGTTGAAGTAACCAGTATTGATCGAACAGCGGGAAGTTCAAACTTGGGTTTTCTGCATCCACTTTCTCGCCGTTCACACTGATGGCGTTGTTGCCAATCAGCTCACGAGCAATGCGCTTTGAGTTGGCTAAGCCTGATTCAACCAGAAGCTCGACCAAGTCTTGCTCGGAACTTTGCATGCTCGGTAAGCCATCGAGCTCCAACTGTTTTAGCTCGCTCAAACTGAGTTGCTGCACATTGCCGCTAAATAGCGCTTGAGTGATTCGCTCTGCACTTGCTAAGCCTTCTTCACCGTGGACAAAGCGCGTCACTTGCTCTGCTAGGGTACGCTGTGCTTGCGGTTTGCCTTTGCTCTCTTTGTCTTGCGCTTCAATCGCGGCAATCTCATCGCAACTCAAGAAGGTGTAGTAGCGTAGGAAGTGGTAAACGTCGGCATCTTCCGCAGATAACCAGAATTGGTAGAAAGCGTAAGGTGAGGTCTTACTTGGATCTAACCACACAGCGCCACCTTCGGTTTTACCAAATTTAGTGCCGTCAGATTTGGTGATCAAAGGTAAGGTTAAGCCAAATACTTGCTCTCCATTTTGGCGGCGAGTAAGGTCAATGCCACTAACAATGTTGCCCCATTGGTCATTGCCACCGATTTGTAGGCGGCAGCCGTATTGACGGTTTAGTTCTGCGAAGTCGTAAGATTGCAGCAGTGCGTAACTGAACTCGGTGAACGAGATACCTTGATCTGGACGTTGTAAGCGTTGCTTTACCGACTCTCGACTGATCATGGTATTCACGGAGAAATGCTTACCTACGTCGCGGAAGAAGTCGATCACGTTAATCTGCTTTACCCAATCCGCATTGTTTACCATGATCATGGGCTTGCTGACTTGGTTATTCATCAACTGTTGAATTTGATTCGACAGATCTTGTACCCAACCCGTTACGGTCTCTTCTGAGTTTAAGCTTCGCTCTGTGGCTTTAAAACTTGGGTCGCCGATCATACCCGTAGCTCCACCGATCAGGGCGATGGCTTGGTGTCCTGCATCTTGAAAGCGCTTGAGCATAATCAGTGGCACTAGGTGGCCAATGTGCAAGCTACCTGCGGTTGGATCGAAACCGCAGTACAAGGTTTGTGGCTCAGATAGCAGTTGTTGAACTTGGTCTAAATCGCTCGCTTGGGCAATCAAACCGCGAGCTTGTAAATCTTCAATCAGTGTCATCGTCTTATCTTTATCTGGTTTGGTTGTATTCAGATTAAAAGGCGATGCGGAATCGAGATATATCCCTAAAGGGACAGTTTGTTATCTTGATTGAATTATCAGGTGGTTGAGAAACAACTGAAAGAACTCGCTTAACGACGCCACATTCAGTTGTGCGTAGATGCGTTTACGGTGATTCTTAACGGTGCCTTCTGCAACATCTAGCTGCGTTGCAATCTCTTTGCTGTCATAGCCTTGCGCGATCAATGCCGCGATTTCTTGTTCTCGTTTGGTGAGGACGGTTTGGCCAAAAGATGCCAGTGCAGATTCAATCGCGGTACGAATTTGTCCTGAATAAGCGTTAGGGCTGAACACTGGCTCGGCGAGTGTAAACTCGGTCTGTTTCCAGTGTTGTTGGCACAGAGACTGAATAATGGCGAAGAAAGATTTAAGCTTGGTGACTTGAGGTTTGGTGAAGCGTTTGTCGTCTTGCATAAAACCGAAGTAGAGCATCACCCAACGCGTCGGCTCGATTTCGATCAGCATGCTGAGTTCATCCTTCCAGCCCGTTTGATGATAAAACTGCTCACAGTAGGTTTGGTAATCGAGATCGTTACGCGCGACGTCTTTGCCTACGACATCTTTGAGCGTAAAAATGCCTTGCTCTTTGTTAGCGTGAAGCTTCTGGTAAAACGGGTCGTTTTGAAAAGAGGTGGTGAGGTAACGCTGGAACAAAAGCTCGCGCTCATTTTCAATCGAATCATACAGATAGATAGGGTGTTTGCCTTCGCGGTAGCCGAGTATCACCGCGCAATCAAAGCTCAATAACGAAGCTATAACGCGCATGAGTTTAGGCGTAAAGCTTGGTGAATTAAGGGCAGATATTGTTTCTGCAAGCTGAGTGTTGAATGCGTCGCTGGGCATGGTGATTCGAGCGTGAGATAAAGGTTGAGATAAGCATAACGCAACGGGCTGGCATTCCAAAGTTATCTGCTATTTTGTTGTTCATACGACGTTGTGGGTTTAGAAACGTGCTGCATGAGACTCCTAGTCTCGCTTTGGCTCGCTGGAGTGACGGTATAAGGATTGTTGTGTGCTTCATAAGCGCACTAGGTTCATATTCTCATCGAAATATGCTGGAATGCCAGTGATGGGGCGAGTGTTGAGATAAACAAAACGGGGAGCGTTGTGCCCCCCATCAATAAATCCTTGTCACTAAGCGATTACTGCGAATCGGTCAGCTCTTTGTTGACCCAGTATTTCGAGCCAGAAACGTTCGCATCAACCAACAAGCCTGTGGTGTTTAACTGATATACCGCTACGCCGCTGTTGAATTGCGCTGTCATTTCTTCGCCATCCTCACCAGCAACTAAAGAAGCTTCGCTCGATGCTTCCCAGCCTTCCTCGACAAAGGTGTTGAAGTCTTTTTCTTTCTCAAACAGCACGACTTGTTGGTAGAACTTACCGCCAACACCAAGGGCGACACCCGCACCAAACATGTTCATGTAAGTGCGTTTATCCGTCGACTTGTTGACTGCAACACCAGAGCCGGAATTGGTATGGAACATCAGCGACAGTTTGCGTGAATCAAACACCGCATAACCGTAAGCTTTATCGTAAAGAACTTTCGCTTCTGGCTTCCCATTGAAGAGTTTTAGCAGGGCGCTATCCGCCATTAAATCAATGGCTTGGCGCGCTTCTTCTGGCGTATCACTTTCCATCAGCTCATCAATTTTCTTGTCAGCTTCGTCGATCCACTCTTTACTGGTTTCAATACTTGCATCCGTCCATTCGCCAGCGGTGTTGATCGCATCTTCTGACCAATTAGTGAAATCTTCCCATGCTTGTTTTGAGAATTCTTTGGTGCTGTCCCATGTCTCTTTGGCCGTATCAGAAACTGCATCCCCTAAGTCTGAAAGGCTGTTAGAAATGTCGTCCCAGTCGGCATAAGCCGGAGAAGCGAGCAAGGTTAAGGCAGTGATAAGGGCAAGAGGCTTTTTCATATATCCATTCTTCTATGAAATAGGTGTGTTTTAATTTTAGGTGAAAAAGGGGGGAGGGAAAATGAAAGGAAGACACAGCTTGGAATTACGGTCACGAACTTACATCGCTTTGACATGCTAGGTAAAGAAAAAGCCCTCAAACTCAGGAGCTTGAGGGCTTCGTATTACAAGTTAGGAAGGCTCGTTTTACTTGCTCACTTTACCTAGCTTCAACCAAGTATCGATAACCGTGTCTGGGTTCAATGATACAGAGCTGATACCTTGTTCCATCAACCATTCCGCTAGGTCATCGTGGTCTGATGGGCCTTGGCCACAGATACCGACGTATTTGCCTGCTTTGGTTGCCGCATCGATTGCCATTTGCAGCATGGCTTTCACTGCCGGGTTACGCTCATCGAATAGGTGAGCAACGTCGCCAGAGTCACGGTCAAGACCTAGTGTAAGCTGAGTCATGTCGTTTGAACCGATAGAGAAGCCATCAAAGTACTTCAAGAACTCTTCAGCAAGCACTGCGTTTGACGGTAGCTCACACATCATGATGACTTTAAGACCTTGGTCGCCACGGCGTAGGTCGAACTTGGCTAGTAGGTCGATAACTGATGCCGCTTCGCTTGGTGTACGTACGAATGGAATCATGATTTCAACGTTCTTCAGCCCCATCTCGTTACGAACACGTTTGATTGCTTGAGTTTCTAGCTCGAAACAGTCTTCAAACACTGGAGAAATGTAGCGAGACGCACCACGGAAGCCCAGCATTGGGTTTTCTTCGTGCGGTTCGTAACCTTTACCGCCCACCAAGTTGCTGTACTCGTTCGATTTGAAATCAGACATACGAACGATCACGCGTTTTGGCCAGAATGCAGACGCGATAGTCGCAATGCCTTCGGTTAGCTTGCTAACGTAGAAATCGATTGGATCTTTGTAGCCACGAATACGCTCAGTGATTTCAGCTTTTAGCTCATCGCTTTGCGCATCGAAGTTCAGCAAGGCTTTCGGGTGAATACCAATCATCTTGTTGATGATGAATTCAAGACGCGCAAGACCGACACCTTCGTTTGGAATCTGAGCGAAGTCGAATGCACGGTCTGGGTTACCTACATTCATCATGACTTTGGTTGGAAGCAGCGGAAGCTCATCGACCGCAGAGCGCTTGATTTCAAAATCCAGCTCGCCTTGGTAAACGTAGCCCGTTTCACCTTCTGCACAAGATACAGTCACTGTCTCGCCGTCCGTCAGTTTGCTGGTGGCATCACCACAACCAACGATGGCCGGAATACCAAGCTCACGTGCGATGATCGCTGCGTGGCAAGTACGGCCGCCACGGTTAGTGACAATCGCAGATGCCTTCTTCATTACTGGTTCCCAATCTGGGTCAGTCATGTCTGTCACCAGCACATCACCATCTTGTACAAGTGACATTTGGTCTAGAGAGTCCACCAAACGCACTGGACCTTTACCAATACGTTGACCAATTGCACGACCTTCAACCAAAACGTCTGCTTTGTTGCTGAGCTCGTAACGTTCAATCACGTTTTGCTCGCTTTGAGAACATACTGTCTCTGGGCGCGCCTGTACGATGTATAGCTTGCCGTCGATACCATCTTTTGCCCACTCAATGTCCATTGGACGTTGGTAGTGCTTCTCAATGATCATAGCTTGCTTCGCGAGTTCTTTGATCTCTTCATCATTCAGAGAGAAGGCGTTGCGCTCTTCCACTGAGGTATCGATGATCTCAACTTGCTTACCGATTTCTTGACGGTCTGAATAGATCATTTTGATCTGCTTAGAGCCAAAGGTCTTTTTAACGATTGGGTGTTGACCCGCTTCAAGCATTGGTTTGTGGACGTAGAATTCATCAGGGTTAACCGCACCCTGAACCACCATTTCACCCAAGCCCCAAGAAGAGGTGATGAACACCACCTGGTCGAAGCCAGACTCGGTATCTAGGGTGAACATTACACCAGAGGATGCAATGTCAGAGCGCACCATGCGTTGAATACCTGCCGATAGCGAGATGCCACGGTGGTCAAAGCCTTGGTGTACACGGTACGAGATAGCACGATCATTGAACAGGGAAGCGTAAACGTGCTTGGTCGCTTCTAGAACGGCATCAATGCCTTTTACGTTTAGGAACGTCTCTTGCTGACCCGCAAATGACGCGTCCGGTAGATCCTCTGCTGTTGCAGAAGAGCGAACGGCAACAGAAATCTCAGGATGATTGTCTGTCAGTTCTTTGTAGTTATCGCGGATGTCTTGTTCAAGATCCGCAGGGAACGGGGCTTCTAATACCCATTGACGAATGGTGGCACCTGTCTTACGCAGGGCTTCTACATCCTCAACGTCCAGTTCATCAAGTAGTTGGTGAATACGCTCATCCAAACCTTCGTGGTCAAGGAATTGGTTAAACGCATACGAGGTTGTCGCAAAACCGTTTGGTACTGATACACCAACATTGGCTAGGTTAGAAACCATTTCGCCAAGTGAAGCATTTTTACCGCCGACTTTGTCGACATCATCCATGGATAGTCCATTGAACCAGAGGGTGTTCTTTTGCATGTCTTTCTCCAGAAACATTGCAGCTTTGTAGGGATTAATACCAACCTCGAACAGTGGTTATGCATCCTTGCAGGTCAATGTCATTGAAGACGCAGTATCGAGCTGACAAGCAGCCATTGTAAGTAAGGGGCGTTAACTACAACTTCCCAACTGGGGCTTAAACGAATTTTCCGACGCAAACATGGTTCAACACTTTTCGTGGTTGATATGAAAGGCAAACGATTACGTCTTGGCTTAAAAAAACTCCGAAGAATTTTCAAAGCTGTGGGGCACGCAATTGCAAGCCAAACTCATTTATTAATATTATGTAAACCATCCTACTCAAATGAATTTTAAAAATTAAACTAAAATGCAAATAAATAGCCAAAGTCGTGATGTATTCTATGTTTCTGACGGAACGGCCATAACATGTGAGACGTTAGGGCATGTTGTTCTGGGTCAGTTTTCTTTCATTCCTAATGAAAAAACCTTTCCTTTTGTCGAAAGTGAAGACAAAGTGGCCGATGTCATCAAAGAAATCGAGATTTCCTACCAGCGTGATGGGATTAAGCCTTTGGTTTTCTTCTCTATTGTTGTGCCAGAAATTCGTGAAATGTTGCTAAAAGCGCCAGCTCATAGCTATGACGTACTAGAAAGCATTGTGCAGAAGGTGCAAGACGACATTCAGATGGAACCACAACCGAAGATGCAGCGCTCACGTAGCGTAAGCAAAGATTCGGACACCTATTTCGACCGTATCGCAGCGATTGAATACACGCTTGCTCATGATGACGGCATCACACTTAAAGGCTTGGATGAGGCCGATATTATCCTTCTTGGTGTTTCTCGTAGTGGCAAAACCCCAACTAGCCTGTATATGGCGATGCAGTTTGGTTTGCGTGTGGTGAACTACCCGTTTATTGCTGAAGACGTCAAGATGATGCGTTTATTGCCTGAGTTTGAGGTCCATCGCCATAAACTGTTTGGTTTAACCATCAACCCAGAACGGTTAAATGAAATCCGCGAGAACCGCTTGTCAGGCAGCGAATACGCCAGCACAGAGCAATGTAAGTTGGAGCTTGATACGGTAGAAGCACTGTTTAGAAGAGAAGCCATTCCTTACATCAACACGTCATCGCTGTCGGTAGAAGAAATCACCACGCGCATTCTTGAAAGAGCAGGTATGAAGCGTCGCTTGTTTGGCTAAGTTGCTAGTGAAAAGTAACAAAAGAGGAGGCATCTGCGCTTCCTCTTTTTAATTAGCGGTTAGCTTTAATTCATCGAAAGGTTCGCAAACCGT
Organism: Vibrio sp. M260121; assembly: GCF_036533715.1. Lineage (NCBI taxonomy): Bacteria > Pseudomonadati > Pseudomonadota > Gammaproteobacteria > Vibrionales > Vibrionaceae > Vibrio > Vibrio sp. M260121. Next base: position 101,296 of record NZ_JATABF010000014.1, read on the forward strand.
CCGATTAGTAATGTTGGAACATCTTCTGGATGTCTTGGTAATTTTTGGTCTGTGTTAGCGATAGCATCAACAAAATACGAGCTTTCTGTGGGTTCAACGTACCAGATGCCACGAAACCGTATTTATCGTCGTCAATTTCAGCATCTAGGGTAGTAGAGCCGGTTGGCGTGCGAGAGCTGCGAACAACCATGATGCCATCTTTACTTGCCTTTTCTAACTCATCAAATACGGTGTGGTACAAGTTACCATTGCCGACACCCGCACTGACGATGCCATCAAATTTCGCATCGACGAACGCTTTTACAGGTAAGCTCGACGCATTGGCATAGTTATAAACGATACCAACTTGTGGCAGCTTATCGAGTTTGGAAACATCGAAGGTTGTTTCAGTAGTGTGCTTACGCTCTGGGCTGCGTTGATATTTCGCATCGCTGTTGTGAATGTAACCGAGTGGGCCAAAGTTCGGTGATTGGAAGGTGCTGACTGATGTTGTGTTGGTTTTCGTTACGTCACGCGCATCAAAAATGGTGTCGTTCATTGCGACTAGCACGCCTCGACCTTGAGAATCTTCATCCGTTGCGGTCACCACTGCGTTGTAGAGGTTAACTGGGCCGTCAGCACTCATTGCCGTAGAAGGGCGCATTGCACCTACGATCACAACAGGCTTGTCACTCTTCACCGTTAAATCTAGGAAGTAGGCGGTCTCTTCTAAGGTGTCGGTACCATGAGTAATCACAATGCCATCTACGTCGTCCTGAGCGAGCAGTTCATTCACACGCTTGGCTAACGTTAGCCAGACTTCATCGTTCATGTCCTGAGAGCCGATGCTGACCACCTGTTCACCGGAAATGTCGGCAATTTTGGTCATGCTAGGCACTGCGTTGATCAGTGAATCGACTCCAACCTTACCAGCGGTGTAGTTGGATTCAGTGGCGGATTGCCCTGCACCAGCGATAGTGCCGCCGGTTGCTAAGATCTTGATGTTAGGTAAATCAGCATTTGCAAAAGCCAATGAGCTCATGCATAAACCGAGTGTTATCGAACTGAGGCGGAGAAACTTTTTGGTCATAGGAATCACCTGTTTTGGGTTAGATGTTGGGGGAAGCGTTATCTATCCTAAAAACAGTGCGGTAGATTTTTTGAGCACAACTTCACCAATTTACAGATGAAAATCGTGATCAACCAATCAGTTAAAGAACATTAAATCAACCATTTAACTTAGTTTATGTGCTTCATTAACAAGTGAACCTTTCCAGCAACCTAGTCTATATTCCGTTAATCGTAAATCATCAAATAGTGGATAAAGTGCCGTATTTGGTCGGATCCACCAAAGTAGAGTTTAGTGGGATTTAGGAGAAAGAAGGATAAAGGCATGTTTTATAAAGTAATCAGGCATTCTCCTTGTGTTATAAAATCGAAATGCCTGAATATTTTTAGCATGCGAATTAATAAAATTATCATTTTGAGATTCGCCCTCTCATTTTTGACTTACTACCCGCATAATTATTTAAAGAAATCGCAACTAACAACGAATAAAATAACTGTAACATTTTTTTTCACGGTGGAAGAGCAACCAAAAAGGAGTTCAGTAACATGGTAGCTAAAGTGTTTTGTGTACAGGTATCTTGTCCGAGTTGCGGAAAGTCGCATACCCCACAAGCAAAGGATTGGTTTATTGATAAAAATACGCCATTTTCAGTTGATGAAGGATATGATTTTCACTGTTTCTGTGGACAGAATATCGAATTTTCTTTGGTACCAGTCCAGTTTGGAGCGATGGTTAAAACGTTTGAAGGATACCCTCTTTAATTAATACCCTCTTTATATTTTCTTACTCTAACTAAGCAATCGTTTTTAATTAAAATAAAAAAAGCGGCTTTACCCCGGAAAAGATAAAAGCCGCTTGCCAATAGACGTACTGTTTACGTCTTAGCGCATAATCATTTGTTCACGACCAGGACCAACCGATACCATTTTCACCGGTACACCCATTAGCTCTTCAATACGTAGAACGTATTTTTGTGCCGCGACTGGTAGATCTTCAAATTTACGACAACCAGTAATGTCTTCGCTCCAGCTTTCCATCTTCTCGTAGATTGGTGCTAGTGCAGCCGTTTGAGGCCAAATTGGGTTTTCGCTGTGCTCGCCTTCGTAGCCAACACAGATTTTTAGATCTTTAAGACCAGTCAGACAGTCTACTTTGGTCAGAGCGATTTCAGTCGCTGCTTGAAGTTCAACACCGTTTTTCGTTGCAACAGCATCGAAGTAACCCATGTCACGTGGACGACCGGTTGTTGCACCGAACTCACCCGCAAGTTCACGGAATGCATCTTGCTCTTCCATTGCAGTGATTAGCGTACCAGTACCTACTGATGAGCTGAACGCTTTTGCTACTGCGATAACACGCTCTGGACGTAGAGCAGGAAGGCCACTACCGATACCAGCGTACATAGACACAACGTTTGAAGATGTTGTCCATGGGTACTCACCGTAAACAAGGTCACGGCCCGCACCTAGCTGTGCTTCGAACAATAGAGTTTGGTCTTTTGCTTGCAGCTCTTTTAGCGGCAGCGTTACGTTGCAGATAGCATCACGCCAAGGTGCAGATACTTCTAGCAACCAGTTCGCCATTTCTTCAGCGGTTTGTTCGAATTCGAACGTTGGGTAAAGGGCACGTAGTTGTGGAAGTTTCCAGTCCATCCAGAACTTGATGCGTTCTACTAGAACTTCTGGTTGTTTCAGCCAACCCACTAGGATGCCTTTTTTCATCACACGGTCGCCGTATGCAGGTGCAATACCTTGACGAGTAGAACCGTATGCTTTGTCGCCTAAGCGTTGTTCTTCCAGCGTATCTTCTAGTGCGTGTAGAGGTAGACACAGTGTCGCGCGATCAGAGATGCACATGTTCACTTTAACGCCTGCTTCCGCGACTTCCGCAATCTCCTGAGACAGCGACGCAGGGCTGATAACCATACCCGGACCTAAAACTGCCAAACAGTCAGGGTTGAAAACGCCACTTGGTAGCTGGTGCAGCTTGAACGTACCTAGGTCGTTAACCACGGTGTGACCCGCGTTGTTACCACCTTGGAAACGAATGCTTGCAGAAGCTTGCTCTGCCAAAAAGTCAACGATGCGGCCTTTGCCTTCATCACCCCAGTTTGCACCCACAACAACGATAGACGACATAATTCATTCTCCAAAAACAGACCGGAAAATCTTAGGATGCTCGCATGAATAAGAGAAATTAATTATACTCATTAACTTGATAAGAAAATCATATCGGGTAATTTTCTATGTTAGATTTGAACTGGTTACGTACTTTTGTCACCTTGGCAGAAGTGAAACATTTCGGCAAAACAGCGATTGAACTGCACATGACACAGCCAAATGTGAGCTTACACATCAAACAACTTGAGCAAGCGACGCGCGCGAAGTTGATCGAACGTAACCCTGTGCAATTGACTCAAGCGGGTAAGCGATTATTGAACACTGCTCAGCATATGTTGAATGAGTTACAAATCTGCCAATCCGACCTCAATGCGATCAATGACTTAACACAAGGCTCGCTCTCAATTGCGGCGAGTGATATTGTCTCGCGTTTGTTACTTATCAAGCCATTCCAACAATTTAAAAACGAGTATCCTGGTATCGATTTAGCGCTGTTCAATACCACCTCATCACAAGCGGTGGATTTGGTAAAAAGTGCTCGAGCAGACATTGGTTTTGTTATCGCACAGAAAGAGAGTCAACCACTGCACGGCTTTGTTGCGTAATTCAGACGAGAAACCAAACCTCCTAAAGTTGAGCGACTGTTATACAATATACTGAGTTTCAGGCATACCAAGCCCTGTAAGTTTGTTCAGTGCTTTGATCATGGCGTAAGTCTCGCCAACCTGAGCGTTGTAAT
>NZ_JATABF010000015.1:0-103500 GCF_036533715.1 Vibrio sp. M260121
ACAAGTTGACTGTGGTCGTCGTTGTACTCTCATTGCTCAAGGTAACGTCGAAGCTGGCATTCTGACCTTCATCAACCGTCGTATCAGAAATATCACTAACTTCAGGTCGATCGTCATTACCACCATTTGCACCTTCGTCGGCGATGGTTCCTGTGCCCACTACCGGGGTTGTTTGTACGGAAGTTGAGCCTGATAATGTAAACGACTCATTACCTTCATACACATCGTCATTAAGGGTTGGAACGATCACGCTGAAATCCGTGTGACCAGCAGGAACCTTGACGCTGAAGTTACCGTTTTCATCGACCGTCACTTCTTGCGTTGTATCATCCGCAAACTTAATCGTGACCGTCTCGCTGAAGTCCACGCCCGATGCCGCACTGTCACCTGCCAATGACAAGTTGACTGTGGTCGTCGTTGTACTTTCATTGCTCAAGATAACGTCGAAGCTTGCATTCTGACCTTCATCAACCGTCGTATCAGAAATAGCGCTAACTTCAGGTCGATCGTCATTGCCACCACTTGCACCTTCGTCGGCGATGGTTCCTGTGCCCACTGCCGGGGTTGTTTGTACTGAAGTTGAGCCTGATAATGTAAACGACTCATTACCTTCATACACATCATCATTGAGAGTTGGAACGATCACGCTGAAATCCGTATGACCAGCAGGAACCGTGACGCTGAAGTTACCGTTTTCATCGACCGTCACTTCTTGCGTTGTATCATCCGCAAACATAATCGTGACCGTCTCGCTGAAGTCCACGCCCGATGCCGCACTGTCACCTGCCAATGACAAGTTGACTGTGGTCGTCGTTGTACTCTCATTGCTCAAGGTAACGTCGAAGCTGGCATTCTGACCTTCATCAACCGTCGTATCAGAAATATCACTAACTTCAGGTCGGTCGTCATTGCCACCGTTTACCCCAGAGTCCAGAATTGTTGTTTGGTCCCAAGCAACTCCGTTCGATGTAATGCCGCCAGATTCGGTCACAACCAAGCCAAAAGACTCTGCGCCTTCGTAAACATCGTCTTGTGTCGTTGTTATCGTTACAGTGATATCCGTAACACCGGAAGGAATAGTAACGTCTCCACTTGGACTTACATCCAGAGTCTGCTCTTGGCCTTCTCCGTCAATATAAGTCACCGTCATGTTACCAAGATCTTCATCTTCAGCAGTGTAGTTGCCATCTGTCTTTAGACTTAGATTGACAACAACAGGACTTTGAACTTCATTAGACAGCGACACCGTGAATACTGCGTCAGAACCTTCGCTCACGTCGCCAGCGTTACTCACTGAAAGTGACGTACTATCATTATCTAAAATTGTTGATGAGCCCGACTCGCTACCGATTTCCACTTTCATCTTCTCGTCATTTTCAACAACAAGATCATCAATCGTCGGCACAATGATTTCGAAGCTACTAACACCTGCAGGAACAATCAGGTAGCCCCCTGCAAAAACAACACCGTTCGTGTAGGTCGCATTAGGTAGGTTGACGTCTAAGTCATCTGCCGATGAGCCAGGGGCCAATGTATTTATTGGATACTTAACTGCCGTTTCTGTCGTCTCATCCAATACCACAGAAAACGTAACGTCCTCTCCTTCTGTAACTGTATTACCAGTTAAAGATAGATCTGGACCGTTTTCAGACACGTTGCCGTCTAGAACCTGATTGGCAATTGTAACCGTTGCAGGGTCACTTTCAGCGTTACCAGAATCCACTACAACGTAGTCAAAACTATCTTCAGGTGGGAAGCCCTCTACATAGCGTAACTCCCAATTCCCAGATATTTTTGTCGAGAAGTCTAATTGAGTAATTACCGCCCCTTCAGGTAGAGGGTAATCCTTACCGAAGCCAATACTGGTCTCTTGGAATAGCATGTTGTTGCCTTCTGGCTTCAAGAACTCAATAACTTGAGTTTGCTCTGTGCCGTTAGCATCAAGGTATGTCACCGTGATAAGAGCAGCATTGTTGTCGCCGTGCTCAAACAAACCTCCTAGACCATCCAGACCAAGATTCACGCTGCCTACAGGGTTCTCAGACAAATCAATGCTGATGGTTTCGCCGCGCTGAATGCCTTGGCCATCGTTATCAGCAATACCATGGCCAATATGTGAAACTTCTCGGTTGTATTGAGCTAGCACACCACTATCAGAGGAGATATCAATAGACGCTCCATTTACTAGATATTCGGTTCGACTATGTGACTCACCACCGTCTGCACTTAAACCCCAGTTGTAGAAATCCGTCGTTGACTCTTCTCCATTTGGAGAATTAGGTCTGTCTTTAATACCTAGCAAGAACCCAACATTATCCGCTTCATAGTAGATGCTGTCTTTGTTGTACAACGAGCCATCGGCCGATGTGATTTCTTGAAGATCGCCATTTTCATCTCTGAAATACAAGGTGCCAGATGTAGGTAGCTCTGTTATTAGGATCTGAAGATCATCGCCATTTAAGTCATCCTCAACGTCAGAAATATGATCGCTTTCTGAGCCCTGGTCCAAAGGCTTATCATCAGTATCAAAAATTACGTTAGTAATAAGTTCGTCAGCGCTATGGTCAAAGTCTTCGTTAAGTGGCTTGTCGTTAACTGGTGTGACGTTCAGCGTAACTGTTGTGGTTTCAGTGACGCCGCCAGAGGTGACTGTGTAAGTGAACTCATCCGCACCGTTGTAATCTTGGTTCGGCGTATAAGTGATCGTACCGTCGTTGTTCACAACCACACTACCATTTGCTGGGCCATCACCTGCATCTACTGACACAACTGGTGATTGGCCTTCGAAGCTGTCGTTATCCAACACATCCAAAATTGTTGGTGTGTCTTCAACGATATCTGCACTATCAGCGACAATATCGGCAACGGCGTTAACCGTGAAATCAACCGTCTGACTCACTTCCAAACCACTTAGATCTGTCGCGGTAAACGTTAACTCTTCTGAACCGTTCCAGTCTGCTGTTGGTGTGATCGTCGCAATACCATCAACAATCGAAACTTGAATGTTGCTGTTACCAGAAACAGTAAACGTCAGCTCGCTGTCTGCGTCGTCAACATCGCTAAATGCGTCATTTAAATCGATGGTATAAGGCGTAAAGTCCTCAGATAGAACTTGGTCAGCAATGGTATTCTCAACCACCGGTTTGTCGTTGACTGGCGTTACGTTTAGAGAGACTGTCGTAGTCTCAGTGACGCCGCCAGAGGTGACCGTGTAAGTGAACTCATCCGCACCGTTGTAATCTTGGTTTGGTGTGTAGGTGATTGTTCCGTCGTTGTTAACAACCACACTGCCATTTGCAGGGCCATTGCCCGCTTCTACTGATACAACTGGTGCTTGACCTTCAAAGCTATCGTTGCCCAACACATTCAAAATAGTCGGCGTATCTTCAACGATATCTGCACTATCTGCGACAATATCGGCAACGGCATTAACCGTGAAATCGACCGTCTGGCTCACTTCCAAACCACTTTGATCTGTCGCAGTAAACGTTAGTTCTTCTGAGCCATTCCAGTCTGCTGTTGGGGTGATAGTTGCGATACCATCGACAATCGACACTTGAATATTGCTGTTACCAGAAACAGTAAACGTCAGCTCGCTGTCTGCGTCGTCAACATCGCTAAATGCATCATTTAAGTTAATCGTGTACTCAGCAAAATCTTCCGGTAGAACTTGGGGTGGGATAACATTTTCGGTTGTTGGAGCATCATTAAGTGGATTAACTGTTACCGAGACTTCCGCTTGATCCTCTAACGCACCATCAGAAACTGTGTAGCTAATGGTAGCGTCGCCGTTGAAGTTTTCTGCTGGAGTAAATACAAGCTTACCGTCTACGATCTCAACCGTACCTTGCTCTGCAGGAACAGACGCATTCACTATGGTCAGTGTGTCACCGTCAACATCGATATCGTTTGGTAGCACATCAATGGTGACTGGAGTATCTTCGTCCGTCGTAGTGCTGTCATCATTTGCTACTGGTGCATCATTTACAGGGTTAACAGTAACCGAAGCCGTTGCTTCATCTGTTAGTTCACCATCGGTAACAACATAAGTGATGGTTGCTTCACCGTTGAAATCTTCAGCAGGTGTAAAAACTAACTCACCATCAACGATTACAACGGTTCCCTGTTCTTCAGGTACTGTGGCTGAGTCAATTGTAAGAGAGCCGCTATCTTCATCATCATCATTGGCTAGGACATCAATGGTAATCGAAACGTCTTCGTCTGTTTGAATGTTGTCATCTTCAGCGACCGGAGCAATTGGCGTGACGGCCCGAGAGGTGTTAGGAAGGTTTAAATACAGCTCAGCAAGAGTAAGGCTTTGAGTCTCAGAGAAGCCAAGCGCAGCTAACCCCGTTGTTTCAAACACAGTATCGGCTAGCAATTCTGCTGCCGTTCGCTCTACAGTGCCGCTAGCCTGCAAACTGGAACCATTACTCTCGCCTGCAGCTGGTGCGAATTCTTCGTTGAGCAACGTTGGATCTTGCCCGTCTTGAAGTGCGTCAATAATTTGAGCGACATCGTCAGTGACGTCTAGCCCCCCTTCTTCTCTTGCGACCTGAACTTGAAGCTTTTCTGGTTCAGCTTCAGTTCTAGCAACAATAAGTTCACCCAGTAACGGTTGTTCGTTTTGAGCTAATGTCTTTAACTGCCCATCCAAACCTATTACTACGATCTGACCACCAAGTGAAACTAAGGATGTACGATCCATATAAACCCCTGACCTTTAAATACTGTCAACATTTTGACCAATGATACCAATTCGTTATATATTGCCCGAATATATATCGCAATAACAGCTCATTAACACTAAATTACAACTTCTAAGTCACATATTACTTATACAAATGTATATAACGGCTCAAAGTGATGAGAATCACAAACATATGGGCAACCATACCAAACAAGCGATGAAAAACATGATATTAGTTCAAACTATAATAAGAACGCCATACCAATAGAAAACACATAGTTACACATCACCGAGTATAGCAATCAGTTACATAGTTGATTATTAATAGCTTTGTGCGTTAAATTATTGACGCCAATGAAGGCCAATTAATTTATAAGAACAATTTCTCGCCTCTAAAATTACTTAATTAGGAGAATCACAGTGAAGTGGACTCGTGCCAACGCCTTTTGCTTAGGTGTGCTCGCGACTAGCCCTGCAATTGGGCAAACGCTAGAGCAAGCAGTCGAAAATGCACTTAAGACTAATCCCGATATAAAAAGCGCGTTTAATGAATTCGTAAGTAAGCAGTACGTGAATGAAGCCTCGAGCGGCGCTTACCTCCCTTCGGTAGATCTTGATGCAGGAATTGGATATGAAGGTATCGACCCTGCAGAATCCGGAAGAGAGTCTACAGATCTCACTAGAAAAGAAGCGACCGTCACACTCACTCAGTTGATTTGGGATGGCTCAGCTACGCTCAATGACATAGACAGAACCGCAGCTGACGCTGAGTCTGTTCGATTTCAATTACTTGCAGATGCGCAAGACACCGCACTTGAAGTATCAAAAGTATATCTAGATGCTGTAAAGGCATACGAAATCTTAACGCTTTCAGAAAACAACCTGAAAGTGCATAAGAAAATCTATCAAGACATCAAAAAGCGAGTTGATTCTGGTATTGGCTCAACGGCTGATTTAACACAAGTAGAAGCACGTCTAGCCAAAGCTCATGGAAATCTAGCCGCTGCACAAAACAACTTATTCGACAGCCATACCATGTTTACTCGAATTGTTGGCCAATCACCTCAAGGACTAATATTTCCTCGTGCAGATCAAAACTTCATCCCTTACACGATAGATGATGCGATCGACTTGGCATTTCAAGCCCACCCAGTAATTCAGATTTCAATGGCAGATGTCGATTCAGCGAAGTTCCAGTATAAACAGTCGAAAGGGACTTACTACCCCACACTATCTGTTGAAGCCGCGCAAACCTGGCGAGATGATGCAGGTGGTATTGAGGGGCGTGGTGACGAAACCACTGCGATGCTACGTATGCGTTACAACCTTTTCAATGGTGGTAGTGACGTAGCCAACGCAGAGAGCTTTGCGTACCAGTTAAACAAAGCAAAAGATCTGCGCGAGAGAGCGTATCGAAACGTTGAAGAAGGATTAAGACTCTCTTGGAGTGCTTTAGATCTCACACAGCAGCAAAAACAGTTCTTATCTGATCACGTTGATTCAGCCTCTCAAACCGTCATCGCTTATGAGAAGCAGTATCGAATTGGTAAACGTACTCTACTCGACTTATTGAACACTGAAAACGAGTTGTTTGAAGCTCGTAAAGATTATTTAGATGCGAAATACGCTGAGCAATACGCGAAGTACCGTGTAATGAACGCGACAGGTCAGTTACTCAACGCACTCCGTGTTGACGTTCCAGTCGAGTGGAATCAGAAGGTGGAGTACTAGACCATGAGAGCAACAAAAATTCTTTTCGCGCTAGGTGTATTGTTTACTACCCATTTTGCAGTAGCTGAGGATGAATACGAGTATGTAGAAACGCCTAACGCCGAGCAAATTGCAGACCTTCTGGACGATGATAATGATGGCGTAATCAATGCACGAGATCTGTGTCCTGGAACGCCCGCGACTTCAGAGATCGACAACGACGGTTGTGGTGAGTACATAAAATCGTCTGAAAAAATGCAAGTAAGAGTACTATTCGCAAATGACTCTGATGAAATTAACTCAGTGTTCCGTCGCCAAATTCGTGAATTATCAGAATTCTTAAAAGAGTACCCTAATACATCCATTGAATTGCAAGGTTACGCTAGCAAAGTCGGTGGTTCAGAACATAACTTAGACTTATCAAAGCGCAGAGCGAACAACGTTCGTACAGCGCTGGTTGAGTATGGTATCGATTCAGATAGAGTTCGCATTGTTGGATTTGGTGATACGCACCTAGCTCAACAAGGTACCGATGAAGTGAGCCACGCTCTTAACCGTCGAGTGACTGCTTCAGTCATTGGTTACAAAGGTGAAATCAAGAAAGAATGGACCATTTTCACCACACTTCCAAAAAGTTAATTTAAGGAGCTTCGGCTCCTTTTCTTTTTCAACCTTGCTAAACCGTATTATGCTTTAGGAATCGGCACTTTAGTGGTAATCTACTCGCGTCATAACAATGAGAGTTTTGAAATGAGCAAACTTACATCAGATATCCAAGCAAACCTTGACCTTTTCGTTGCTGAAACCAAAGAAAACCAGTTGGTTTGGGGTCTACGCAATGAAGAAGGTTGGCTATCTTGTGAATCAACTGAATTCGAAAACAGCGAGGTTATGCCTTTCTGGTCTGCTAAGGAAGATGCACAAACACACAACGTTGAAGAATGGGCAGATTTCGAAGTACTAGAAATCCCTCTAGATATCTTTGTTGAAGATTGGCTTCTAACTCTTGCAGAAGATGGCGTGCTTGTTGGTACAAACTGGAACGCTCAGCTAGAAGGTAAAGAGGTTGAACCTCAAGATCTAGCTAAACTGTATGTAGGCTAATTCCTAAAGACCTCAGTCTCGTGCTGGGGTCTGCTTTATTGTTACTTACCTTTTCGATGTAAAGCTCGACCGAGCGCATAATTTTCTTCATTCTATTATCTATACCCTTCGGCTTTTGTCACAATGAACTGTACCTAATTGGTATATCATTCTGAGCAAACAATATAAAAATAACATAAGGTTACATCACTATGCGTACCCTGCTTTCTTTGCTTGCGTCACTCCTAATCGGCGGTCAGGCAAACGCAAGTGACACTCAAAATATCACCCAATGGCATGCTGTCTATCAAGCTACGATGAAAACAAACGCTAAGTCTGCGCTCAGCATGCTGCAAGATCGGTATCATAGCGCCGATTCTAATAGCGAAAAGTTGTACGTTAGCGGCTTGATTTACGAATACATGTCTAACATTGATCAACCGTATTATGGAAGCAGTCAAATATTAGAAAACCGCTTTGCCAAGCTTGAGTCCAAGTACATTCTTGCACTGACAGAACGAAAAAATGGCAACTACGATACGTCGGTAAACGTTTTTACTTCCTTACTACAAAGTGCAAAACAGCGAAGTGATGAAGAGACTAAAGCATTGATGAACTATCAGCTTTGTTACACGTTGAATCAACAGGGCCAGTACCACAAAGCAAGCTTCTTTTGTTCATCATTAAACAATCATTTATCGGGCGATCATCAACAAAATATCCCTTCGGATCTTGCTTTACGTGTTATCGCGAACAACTTTGACTTTCGCGGTGAGTATGAAATTGCACTGAATTTGTACCGTCGATTGCTGACAGAAATGCCGACTCAGAGTGACCCAACTGGTGTCTACAATGACGTTGGTAACTTACTGAGCGAGTTAGGTCAGTTCGAGCAATCCGAACAGTACTTAATACAGGCCTTGTTGGCACGCCAACTTGAATCAACACCGCTAGAAGTCGCACAGGTCGAACATAGCTTGGCGGCGATGTATAGCAAATCTATGGATTATGAAAAAGCCGTCAGCCACTACAAGAACGCATTGACGCTTCTTGAGGATCTTAACTATCCCTACGGTCAAGGGTTAACTTATCTTGGGCTTGGTTCCGCTTATGTTGATTCTGGCGATTTGAAAAGTGCAGTACCTTACATTAAAAGTGCACTTGCATTAGGTGAGCAATACGAAAATAAGCGTTTGCAAACTGAAAGCCATCTTACCGCGGGCTTTGCTTATTTGAAGCACGATTCTCTACGCGAAGCTCTGGAACACGCGCAAGCGGCGTTAGAACTCGCCAATAAAAATTCCACATCAGCGCTACAAGCCAAAGCTCAACTGTTGTTATCGCAGATTTATCAAAAGCAAAATGATTTTTCTAACGCCCTCTCACACTATCAAAAATACGCAAAGCTCGAACTTGCTAGCCGTGATGCCAACAACGTAAAAGCAATTGAGGCGTTGGATCTAACAAAAAGCGAGTACGAATATGAACTGCAGCTGGTCAAAATAGACAACGAGCGAAACCTTAAGCTCTTGGAACTTGAGAAGTTAGGTGAACAGCAACGTGCTTATAACTTTGTGATTTTCTGTTTGCTTACTATTTTACTAGTCGTGCTGTTCGTATTACGCAATACCAAGATCAAATCACGCTTAGATAGACTTACTGGTTCGTTAAACCGAAGCACAATCATAGAAAAAATAAGAAATCAGACCGTCAGCGCCCCAGAAGACATGCGCTATGTATTAGCCCTGATCGACTTGGATAACTTTAAACTGCTCAATGACAAGCACGGACACCCAACTGGCGACTTGGTGTTAAAGCACGTGTGCAAAGCGATTCAAGTTAAATTGAATAAAGGCGAGTACCTTGGGCGCTTGGGGGGAGAAGAGTTTATCTTGCTGTTGAAGAACGTGGATGAGATTGATGTGCCATTCCGTATCCAGAGCCTACACAAAACCATCTCTGAAAAACAAATTAAGAGCACTAACGACGAAACTCTCAATGTGACAGCAAGCTTGGCCTACCTCTCAACGTCTAAGCCACTCAGTAACTTCGATGAGTTGTATTCGATACTAGACCAAGCTTTGTATCAATCTAAAAAGAACGGACATAATGCCGTGATTGATGCGTATAACGAACCTATTGATCTTCCGTCTTCTGCTTTTGAATCAACGACTGCATAACGGCGTCTTTGTTGTTTAGATAGTCATCTAAGCCCGCTTTGCGCAGGTCGCAAGACGGGCAATCACCACAACCATCACCGATGATGCCGTTGTAACACGTTAGCGTGTTTTCACGAACTAGTTGCAGCGCATCATATTGATCAGCCAGTGCCCACGTTTCTGCTTTGTTCAACCACATTAGCGGGGTTTTGATGTCAAACTGACGATCCATACCCTTAACCAAGGCACTGTTCATCGCTTTCACAAAATCATCACGACAATCTGGATAGCCACTAAAGTCTGTTTCACAAACACCGGTAATTACTGTTTCTGCGCCAATTTGGTAAGCGTAGATGCCAGCAAGCGTTAGGAACAAAATGTTGCGACCTGGAACGAATGAATTCGGCAAACCGTTTTCTTGAAGTTCATGAGAAACTGGAATGTCGTCACGCGTCAGAGAGCTAATGGCCAGTTCATTCAGTAGGCCAACATCCATCACTTTGTGTGCAGTGACGCCAAGATCTTTTGCGACTTTCTCAGCCACTTCAATCTCCAACTTATGACGCTGACCGTAATCGAATGTGATGGCATGTACTTCGTCAAACTCTTTTAAAGCTTGAACCAAACATGTTGTAGAGTCCTGTCCACCACTGAAAACAACGACTGCTTTTTTCATCTTTCTCTCCGAGCTTAAGCAATACTTAGGTATTTATGAGTTTGAACCGACAAACGCCAGTTGCGAGCAACACAGGTATCAATACACAGTTGCGTAGCGCGAGGCTTCTGACTGATAGGCTGAAGTGCGATTACTGTCTTCTCAGCGATTTCTGCAGAGGCCAACAATGCATCAAGCTGATCGATGTCTTTTTGGGTGCCCACCGGATGTTTGATCTCATTTGCGCGTTCTAATGCACTTTTGAGTACTGGTAGCTTCCCTTTCATTGCGACCTTAGGTGACACTGTCACCCATGTACTTTCTGAAGTTACAACCTCTGAAGTACCACTGGTTTCGATTTGGCATTGGCAACCCATTTCTTCAAATGCAGCCGTCAACGCACGTAAATCATAGATGCATGGTTCGCCACCAGTGATCACAATATGCTTCGCATTGAAGCCCTGCTTTTTGTATTCAGCTACGATGTCTTCCGCCGATGCGAAACACCACGTTGGAGAATCTTCTGTTTTCACCAAGATATCACCGATCTGGCGCTGGCCTTCCTCTTCTGCGTACCAAGTCTGTTTCGTATCGCACCAAGAACACCCAACCGGACATACTTGTAAACGCACAAAAACCGCTGGCACACCAGTGAAAACCCCTTCCCCTTGGATGGTTTCAAACATCTCATTTAGCTTATACAACGTAGAACTCACTCAACTCATTATACTTCGAGGCGAAGACCTTAATGGAGAGGCGCACTCAGGTCAATTTAAACCAAAAATAAATTGTTAAAATAGGTTGTTTTGTAGTTTCATACGCAGGTTCCCCATTTTTTAAGGTAAGTAAAGATGTACAAGCTGATCGCCCTAGACATGGACGGCACGTTGCTAAACAGCGACAAAGTAATTTCTGAAGAGAACAAGCAAGCCATTGCAAAAGCACGTGAAGCGGGTGTTACCGTTGTCCTTGCTTCTGGCCGCCCTCTTGAGGGAATGCAAGACAAGCTAGACGAGTTAAACATCAACTCTGACAAAGACTTTGTTTTGTACTACAACGGCTCTATGGTGAAAAACATTGGCACCAATGAAATCATCCATCAGCAGATCATTGATGGCAAAGCTGCGAAGAAAATTGCACGTAAAGCACGCGAGCTTGGTGCTTATGTTCACGCGTTCAGCCAAGAGCATGGTCTGATCACAGAAGAAAACAACCCTTACACTGACATCGAAGCAAAAATCAATGGCGTAGCAGTCACTGAGATGAACTTTGATGCTCTAGAAGATGATCACGCGATCATTAAAGCAATGATGGTTGCAGAGCCAAGTAAACTAACTGAAGTTATCTCAGCCCTACCAGCAGAGCTAAAACAAGAGTTTACAGTTGTGCAAAGTGCGCCTTTCTTCTTAGAGTTTTTGAATCCTTCAAGCAACAAAGGCGTCGGTGTTTCGGCAATCGCAGAATACTTAGGCATCAAAGCTGAAGAAGTGATTTGTATGGGTGATGCCGAGAACGACCACCACATGCTTGAATACGCAGGTCTTGGTATCGCAATGGCGAACGCAATGGAAGAAACCAAGCAAATCGCAGACTACATCACGGTAAGCAACGACGAGCACGGTGTAGCAAAATCGATCGAGAAATTTGTGCTTAACGCGTAATCCCCTGAATCGATCTGAATTGATGTAAAAAAGCCTCGCATTTGAGCGAGGCTTTTTGTTATCCATTTTCTAGCTAAGCGCTCTGTTTCGCACGCTTTCCACACGTCAGCTTTCTAGCTAACATAATAAAAGTCAGCATTAGCAACGGATAATGGAACGTATTAAAGACCAGAGACCAGAACCCACTGAACGAAACCGTTGTTCCCAAGTAGAGATAGAGTTGATCAACCAACAACAAGGCCAAAATAACGAACAACATCTGCTGGCGCTCAAATCGAATATCCGACTCTTTAAATGTCATAACCAGTGCAGACGCTGTAATTAAAATCGCTAACCAACTGGTGAACACAGGCAATGGCCAGATAACAGAGATCACTGCCGTAATTGCTGTCATGGTGAACCAAACCCCTTTCGAGGTGAGCAGTCTATCGACATCTATTTCTGGGTTATCTTCCAAACGCAAAACATGCCATGCCACAAGAACGCCCAACAACGCACCTACAGACATATCCAGAATAAACGCAGTCCCTAAGAAGAACTTGCAGAACATTACGGTTAAAGTGACTAAGCCCGTCAACAAAGTGATTCGATTTAAACCAAAGCTCTTCGTCCTTTGGAATAAGAAGGTCATCACACAAAACCAAATCGCGATCGGCAAGCTTGGGAAACTAAAGCCAAAGCTATGGGTTAACTCTGTGATCGGCATATAAACGTGCGGTCTTGGTAGCGAGAACCCCTGCTGCGCAACCAATACCATCAGAGAAGTCGCAGTGATAGAGAAAAATAGACGGTACACGAAACGGCTATCAAACTTCATCATGACAAACGGGAACAAGAACAGCAGGAACGTTGGGTTGCTGATGCTGGTTACCAATTTTGCAACTTCGCAGGTTGTTTCACGGCTTGCTGACGAAAATGACGCAATCGAGCTTTGTAGGTCAACCATCCAAGAAAGCTCAAGTTGACGAAACCCCGGCGCGGAATCTATCAACTGATCAACATAGACGACTGATTGATTTGTCGCTCGTGAATAAAATTCAGCCACCTCTTTCCACTGCGCAGGATAACGGTAAAGAGACGCTGACATGTTGCTCGGGCTTGCAATCATTGCAGAGGCGACTTCTACGCCATAATGCGGCGCAAACCAAATTGGAAGCTCGTACCCATTTAAAGTGTTGGTCATCGAAAACGCAATCACTTCTGAATCAGAGACACAATCATAGAATACGGCTCTATCTGTTCTACCTAGCTCCTCGCCGACAGTGACAACTAAGCCAGTTTCTTCCCAAGTTTCTCGTTGAGCCGCGAGTCTTGGTGACTCACCCTCAATAACAGTGCCACCAGGAAGAGAAATCTTATTGGTTAATATTTCATGGATTAAAACCAGTTTGTCATCTGCGCGCACAATACAAAGCGCCCCTTTTACGTCTTCAGGAAGAGGATTCGCGGCAGATGTAGGAGATACAAACAAAGAAATGGAATACAGGATGAGAAAAAACAGCTGTCTCAGCACAAAATACGACCTTTAACAAAAAAGAAGAATCACTCAGCTATGATGGCAGGATTACCAATATTTTTCGACATAAATTAAGTAACCAGTTGTACATTTAGCACACATGTCAAAAAACGCTTTGCGACACTCTTCAAAATAGTTCTGACAAAAATCAGACATAACTAGAAATATTGGCTGCGATTTTGCCAGTTATATTAAGTTAACGTCAGAGGAATTTACGTGGATTTTGCGCCTTCTCAGAATTGAAACAAGAAAGAGAGCTTATTGTCGACAACAAATAAACTCTCTTTATGGTTCACTTATACTTTTACAGCTTTAACCATGCGTCTGTCCAAGCCGAGCCCAAACCCGGCTCATAAGCACTTGGAGTTGAGCCACACCACAAACTGTTTGGCCAAGGCTTACATTGGTAACTTGCACCGTTATTCGTCACCACGTCCCCTGCAGAATAATTCGTACCCGCTTGGTAAGCATCACCCGAAGTTGGCGGCGTTGGTGGTGTAGGCTCTGTTGGTGGCTCTACCGGAGGATTAGTCCCAGAACAATCTGAGCTGCCAATTGGCTGCCATACTCCCCATGGCCCCGAATCGGAGGGGTTATCACCTTGGGTCCACCATTGTGCTTGCCATAACTGACCAGCCCAAGAAACAGTTTCACCCGTGTTGTATACGCCACTCGCTTGCCATTCATTGTCACAACTTCCTGATGGCGGTGTCGTTGCGCTAGTAGCGGAAGCTGTTGCCACCGCTTGGTATGTAGTACTGGTTTTATCGATGCCAAAAGCCAAGGCGACTCTCGCATCACCTGCTTGAGATGCGCCAAATTCCACATCGACACGACACGAACTCCCTGCATTGAGTGTCGATTGTGCACATTGGTCTCTGGTGATCATCGCAGATTTCGTGACACCAGAGCTCTGCAGTCCCACATTTTCTATAGTAAACGCAACATTACCGGTATTTTGAATGCTGAAACTGTGTTGCTTCAGCTCACCCACTTTAAAAGAACTCAAAGCCTGATTGGCGGTATAACCGACAGAAACATTATCTGTTGGCGGTGTCGTCGTACCTAAAACGCCATCGACAAAACTGCGCAATGCTGCAATGTCGCTGTACACACCGTACTTACCCGGTCGAGCACAACCTATCCCCCAACTGACGATACCTAACTGGGTGACGAGACCGTTATTATTAACGACGATGGGACCGCCGCTGTCTCCCTGGCAAGAGTCTATACCACCTTGCGGCACACCCGCACAGAATGATACTGAGCCAACCGTGGTGTAATTACCGCCAGCTTGTCGACAAGTCGCATCAGAGACCAGCGGAACATCCACTTCTTGTAAAGCGGCTGGCGAGCTGCCCCCCTCCGAAGTTCGGCCCAAACCAGCGACAGTTAACCAATCACCTACACCTGCATATTGCGAAACACTGCCTGCTGCGATATCCACTTTTGCAACACCTTGAGGGATCGAAGTTAGCTTGAGAAGGGCTATGTCATTTGAAAGCGTAGAAGCATTATAAGAAGGATGAACATAGATCTGGCTGACATTGGAGCGTACGCCATCAGTACCGTTATAAATCACGCCACCAATTTTTACCGCGATCTGATTTGGTGCGTCACCGTCCACACAGTGAGCAGCAGTAAGTACAAAACCATCCCCTATATAACTCGCCCCACAAAAAGAACGATTACCATTGCGGCTGACTATCTGTGTATAAAATGTCCAGTCGTTGGGGTTTGCCGTGATGCCACCCACGATATCCGGCTGAATCTCATTGTTTTGTGTTTGCGTGACTTGATCTGCACTTGCCAACATTGGCAATAACGCCGTTGCAAGTAAGGTTTTTGATAGATTCAATGTTATTTTCCTCTTGTTTTATGAGGCACTATTCATGTGCCACTTACAAAACAAGCAAACAAAAACAACATCACCAATTGGAATGAGCATGAGCCTCAAGACGCTGCGACAAAACTATTATTAAAGACCTACTGTCAAACTTATCACTTTCATCCATAGTAAGTACGAATCACTTACTTACCGTCATAATGACGTATTAATTAACGATTGGATAACGACTTTCTTAACCAATGAATATGATGACCAAACCCTTGGCTTTCATAAATAGAGACAGCGGTTTGATTGAAATCCCATACCTCAACGAACATCTGCTTCACACCGTAATCAACGAATGTCGCTTCAATTTTTTCAATCAAGGCTTTTGCAATGCCCTGTTTACGATATTCAGGTAAGACGTAAAGCTCATCAACACTTCCCATCATTACAGGTTTGCTAACCGTAGAAATAAGCTCGCAGAAATGCCCAGACACAAAGCCGATAATCTCATCGCCTACTCTAGCGACATAAACCAAGCATTCCGGGTTATCGAGATAACGAGCGATGCTCTTCTCTTGTTCGATTTCTTCTGCGGTTTTAAAAAACTCCGGAGACTGAATGTGGTGCTCATCATGCAACTCGAACATCAAATCATTGAGTTGTTCAAGATCGTCAAAAAGCGCTGGTTTGATTAAAAAAGTAGACATAAGAAAAGAAGCCAAAAACGGGAATCCATATAGTGTGTGTTTAAACATGCATTTAGGCAAGCAGGAATGCAAAAGCCTCTTGCCGACAAAGCAAGAGGCTTGGATGTTTATGATTGCTCGTAGCTAATCTAAGATCGTGCTTAATTAAAATCGTACTTAACTAGCCACGTTTAAGCACTCGTTCGATTTCGCCAAGACTGGATGGATCATCAATAGTGGATGGCACCACGTATTGCTCGCCATCGGCTATTTGACGAATGGTTCTGCGTAAGATTTTACCTGAGCGAGTCTTTGGCAAACGGTCAACAACCAGCGCATGTTTAAAGCAAGCCACAGCACCAATCTCGTTGCGTACTTTACCCACCAACTCACCCTCTAGCGTTAGGTCATCAATCTTCACACCATCTTTAAGAACCACGAACCCAAGTGGAAGCTGCCCCTTTAACTCATCGTGGATACCAACTACCGCACATTCCGCAATCGCTGGGTGACCACCAACGATTTCTTCCATTTCGCCGGTAGACAGACGGTGACCTGCGACGTTAATTACGTCATCAATACGACCCATGATAAACAGGTAACCATCTTCATCTAGGTAACCGCCATCTCCCGATACGTAGTAACCCGGAAATTGACTTAGATAACCAGTTTCAAAGCGGTCATGGTTGCGCCAGACAGTCGGTAAACAACTTGGTGGTAATGGGCGTTTCAATGCCACAAAACCTTGCTGATTTGCACCTACTGGCATGCCCATTTCGTTGAGAATCTCGACCTGATAGCCAGGAATCGGCTTGGTAGCAGAGCCCGCTTTTACTGGCATTACCTCGATACCAGTCGGATTGCCAGCGATTGCCCATCCAGTCTCTGTTTGCCACCAGTGGTCAATGACCGGCTTATCTGCTTTGCTTTCTACCCATTCTAGTGTTGGTGGGTCAAGACGTTCACCTGCCATGAAAATAGAATCAAGATTGGACAAGTCGTATTGCTTAATGAACTCGCCTTCTGGATCTTCTTTTTTAATTGCACGGAAAGCGGTTGGTGCAGAGAAAAGCACATCCACTTTGTATTCGTCACAAACACGCCAGAATGCACCCGGATCTGGTGTTCTCACCGGTTTGCCTTCAAACAAAATAGTGGTACAGCCATGAATCAGCGGCGCGTACACAATATAAGAATGACCAACGACCCACCCTACATCCGATGCAGCCCAGAACACGCCATCTTGGGGGATGTTATAAATCGACGTCATCGAATATTTCATCGCTACGGCATGACCGCCATTGTCGCGCACCACACCTTTTGGTTTCCCTGTTGTGCCAGAGGTATACAGAATATAAAGAGGATCCGTCGCAAGCACAGGGACACAAGCATGAGGCAAAGCTTGCGCATACTCTTGCTGCCAATCTAAATCACGTTCTAGATTGAGTTCGGCTTCGCACTGCGGGCGTTGAAGAACAAAAACTTTCTCTGGCTTCCAACGACTGTCCATAATGGCTTGATCGACCATTGGTTTGTATGGAATTACCTTATTGATTTCGATGCCACAAGACGCCGTCATGATGACTTTGGGTTCTGCGTCTTCAATTCGAACTGCGAGCTCATTCGGGGCAAAACCGCCAAACACCACCGAGTGAATCGCCCCCAATCGAGCACACGCTAGCATGGCCATTGCCGCCTCTGGGATCATCGGCATGTAGATAACCACACGATCGCCTTTGGTTACGCCTCGGTTGGAAAGCATACCCGCAATTTTTGCTACTTGGTCGCGCAAAGCTTGATAGCTGTAAGTTTGTTTTTGCCCCGTCACTGGCGAATCATAAATCAGTGCGGTTTTATCGCCTCTTCCTTGCTCACAATGATAATCGAGCGCGAGCCATGACGTGTTCATTACGCCATCAGGAAACCAACGTTCAATCCCATGTTCGTCAGCTTGTAAGATGGTATTTGGCGCTTCAAACCAATCGATGTTTTCAGCTTGAGCACGCCAAAAGTTTTCCGGTTCATTTTGTGCCCAAAGGTATTCTTTTTGATATGCAGACATATTGCTTCCTCCAGTATGTCCTGACATTGCTTTTTAATACCAATCGCATTAATTAGATGTTCAGAAGATTGCGTAGGTAAAACCGCTTAGAACAAGGCAAAGATTGCAGCTAGCTAGTTGTTCTACCTACACCTTCTTTTACTAAGAAATAGGTTTAACGAAGTTATCAGCGGTTTTAACAAGCAAGAATCATCAAATAATTGATGTGGTTGGTATAAGTATCACTACTATGCAATTGTGTTATTCAAAGACATTGGAGGGAACACGCACAAAGCCCTCCATCAGTATTCTCGCGCTGCGGCTCATGATGGCTTTCTCAACCACCCAACCTTGTTCTGTTTGTTTGGCTTTTGCCCCCACCTTAAGCGTTCCTGATGGATGCCCAAACGTCACTGATTCTTTCTCTCCGCCACCAGCCGCTAAATTGACCAAAGTACCTGGTACGCATGCTGCCGAGGCAATGGCGACCGCTGCGGTACCCATCATGGCGTGGTGAAGTTTGCCCATAGATAACGCTCGGACGAGAATATCGACCTCACCTGCTTCTACGGTTTTACCACTCGACGATAAGTAGGATTTAGGCTGGGAAACAAACGCAATCTTAGGCGTGTGTTGACGTGTTTGAGCCTCTTCGAGCGAATCAATCAGCCCCATTTTTAGCGCGCCATGAGCACGAATGGACTCAAACCTCGCAAGAGCAGATTCATCGTTATTGATGTCATCTTGAAGCTCAGTGCCTTGGTAGCCAAGTGCTTCTGCATCAATGAAGATCGTCGGTATGCCTGCGTAAATAAAGGTGGCGTTGAACGTCCCAACATCTGGTACGACCAAATCGTCTACTAAATTGCCGGTTGGAAACATGCTGCCTTCACCATCAGCAGGGTCGACAAAATCAACTTGGATTTCAGCGGCAGGGAACGTCACACCATCAAGCTCAAACTCCCCTGTTTCTTGAACTAAACCATTTACGATTGGCACATGAATCAAAATGGTTTTTCCAATATTTACCTGCCATACACGAACGGTGACGATGCCATTTTGGGGAATATGTTCTTCGTCGATCAACCCTGCATGAATGGCGAAAGGTCCGACTGCAGCAGAAAGGTTGCCACAGTTCCCACTCCAATCGACAAACGGCTTATCTATCGATACTTGCCCGAACAGGTAATCAACGTCGTGATCAGCTCGCTCACTGCGCGACACAATCACAGTTTTACTAGTGCTGGAAGTCGCGCCGCCCATACCATCAATTTGTTTGGCATACGGATCCGGACTGCCAATCACACGAAGTAGCAGCTTGTCTCTTGCTTCGCCTGCGACTTGCGCTGGCTGTGGCAAATCATCAAGGTTGAAGAACACACCTTTGCTCGTACCGCCGCGCATGTAAGTCGCCGGGACTTTGATTTGGCTTTGCATCTTGCTATCCATATCTTGCTCCGTTATTGCGCTATCTATTGCGAGAGGAAATCTTGAGCAAAGCGCTGTAACACACCACCCGCTTTGTACACGTGAACTTCATCTTCGGTATCTAGTCGACAAGTCACCGGCACATCAACCTTGTCGCCATTAGTTCGGGTAATCACCAACGCCAAATCCGCACCTGGAGTGATATCGCCGATAACGTCATAAAGTTCAGTGCCATCTAATTCGAGCGTCTTTCGGTTCACGCCATCTTTAAATTGCAGAGGAAGTACGCCCATGCCAACTAAATTGGTACGGTGAATGCGCTCAAAACCTTCCGCGACAATCGCTTCTACACCCGCCAAGCGAACGCCTTTCGCCGCCCAATCTCGCGAAGAGCCTTGACCATAATCCGCACCTGCGACCACGATAAGCGGCTGCTTGCGATTCATGTAAGTCTCAATCGCCTCCCACATGCGTGTCACTTTGCCTTCAGGTTCGACTCTCGCCAGCGATCCTTGCACGACTTCGCCATTTTCCTTGACCATTTCATTGAACAATTTCGGGTTAGCGAAAGTGGCACGCTGCGCGGTTAAGTGATCCCCTCGGTGAGTCGCGTATGAGTTAAAGTCTTCTTCTGGCACGCCCATCTTTGCGAGATACTCACCTGCGGCGCTACTTGCCAAAATTGCATTCGATGGCGACAAATGGTCGGTTGTAATGTTATCGCCTAAAACGGCGAGAGGACGCATTGAAGACAGAGTTCGCTCACCAGCCAGTGCTCCATCCCCCTCTTTTTGCCAGTAAGGAGGTCTTCGGATATACGTACTCATCGGACGCCAATCATAGAGCGGATTCGGGTTACGAGCCTCATCATTCAGTTTGAACATTTGAATGTAGACTTGATTAAATTGCTCTGGCTTAACGTACTCACCCACCACAGCATCAATTTCTTCATCCGTTGGCCACAAGTCGTTGAGATAAACCGGCTTGCCGTCTTTATCTGTACCCAAAGAATCACGTTCGATATCAAAACGAATCGTACCGGCTAACGCGTATGCAACGACCAAAGGTGGCGATGCTAAGAATGCTTGTTTTGCGTAAGGATGAATTCGACCATCAAAGTTGCGGTTCCCAGAAAGTACCGCCGTTGAATACAGATCTCGATCGATGATTTCTTGTTGGATTTTCGGGTCAAGTGCACCACTCATACCGTTACAGGTTGTACACGCATAAGCCACGATACCAAAACCAAGCTTCTCTAATTCAGGGAGTAAACCAGATTCTTCAAGGTAGAGTCGAGCCACTTTAGAACCCGGTGCAAATGAAGACTTCACCCAAGGTTTGCGTACCAATCCAAGCTGATTCGCTTTCTTAGCAACCAAACCGGCCGCCACAACGTTTCTTGGGTTACTGGTGTTGGTACAAGAAGTAATTGCTGCGATGATCACCGCGCCATCTGGAAGCTCGCCTTCTTTCTCTTGCCACTCGCCAGAAACACCACGTTCAACAAGCTCTGAGGTAGGTAAACGACGATGAGGATTTGATGGACCTGCCAGATTGCGGCCGACTTGGGACAAATCGAACTCAAGCACGCGTTCGTAAACCGCCGTGTCTAAATCATCCGCCCATAGACCGGTTTGCTTGGCGTACTTCTCTACCAAGTCGACCTGTTGATCATCGCGCCCTGTCAGTTTGAGGTAATTAATGGTCTGCTCATCAATGTAGAACATCCCGGCGGTTGCGCCGTATTCTGGCGTCATGTTTGAGATGGTCGCGCGGTCGCCGATGGTTAGGTCTCGCGCCCCTTCGCCAAAGAATTCGAGATAGGATGAAACCACACGTTCATTACGTAGAAACTCGGTAATCGCCAACACGATATCGGTGGCGGTAATCCCCGGTTGACGCTTACCAGTCAGCTTCACGCCAACAATGTCTGGCAGACGCATCATCGACGGGCGACCAAGCATAACCGTCTCCGCCTCTAAACCGCCGACACCAATCGCAATCACACCAAGTGAATCAACGTGAGGTGTGTGACTGTCCGTGCCGACACAGGTATCGGGATAAGCAATGCCTTGCTTGGCTTGCACAACCGGAGACATCTTCTCCAAGTTGATTTGGTGCATGATGCCATTACCCGCAGGAATAACACTGACGTTCTCAAACGCCGTTTTACACCATTCAATAAAATGGAATCGGTCTTCGTTTCTGCGCTCTTCTATCGCGCGGTTTTTCTCAAACGCCTCTGGGTCAAAGCCTGCGTGTTCAACTGCCAGTGAATGGTCAACGATCAATTGCGTTTCAACCACAGGGTTTACTTTCGCCGGGTCACCGCCTTGTTCAGCAATCGCATCACGCAGACCAGCAAGGTCGACTAATGCGGTTTGTCCAAGGATGTCATGACAAACCACACGCGCTGGATACCAAGGAAAATCAAGGTCACGCTTGCGTTCTATTAACTGTTTTAGGCTATCAGTGAGCGTATTTGGATCGCAGCGACGAACCAATTGCTCGGCTAAAACGCGCGAGGTGTATGGGAGCTTTTCATAGGCTCCGGGAGAAATATCGTTGACCGCTTCTCGGGTATCAAAATAATCGAGTTGAGTTCCCGGGAGCGGCTTACGATATTGAGTATTTATATTTGTGGTGATGCTCATGGGCTTGCTTCCGCTTTAGTGTACATCTTGTGCCTGAATGCACCGCGATACTGTTTTGAAATGGATTCGCGGGAAAGAGACGCCCCTTGTGAATGCTATCAAGACAAAACTCACAAAGAGGCGTCACGCGCTAGCGTTGTTCGATTGGCACCCAGTCTTGATGATCCGGTCCGGTATAATCCGCACTTGGGCGAATGATTCGGTTGTTCGCGCGTTGTTCATACACGTGCGCCGCCCAACCTGTCAGTCGACTCATCACAAAGATTGGCGTAAACAGTTTGGTTGGAATATCCATGAAGTGGTAAGCCGAAGCATGGAAGAAATCGGCATTACAGAACAGACCTTTCTCACGCTTCATGACGGATTCCACGCGCTCAGAAACTGCGTAAAGATGTGTGTCACCCACTTCTTTCGATAACGCTTCTGACCAACGTTTGATCAGCGCATTGCGAGGGTCACTTTCGCGGTAGATTGCATGACCAAAGCCCATGATTTTGTCTTTGTTCTCTAGCATTTGCAGAATATTGGCTTCTGCTTCATCTGGCGTTTGCCAATCTTGGATCATCTCCATCGCCGCTTCGTTTGCACCGCCATGAAGTGGACCACGCAGCGTGCCGATAGCAGCCGTGATGCAAGAATGAAGATCAGAAAGCGTAGAAGCACACACACGCGCTGCAAACGTTGAGGCATTGAACTCATGCTCTGCATAAAGAATCAAAGAACAGTGCATCACCTTTTTGTGCGTTTCACTTGGTGCTTTATCAGTAAGCAGTTTCAGGAAGTAGCCGCCAATGCAGTCTTCGCTGTTATCGTGAGTTTTGATTCGCACGCCATCGTGGCTGAAGCGATACCAGTAACAGATGATCGCAGGGAAAAGCGCCAGCATTCGCTCAGTAGCATGGAGCTGTTGCTCAAAGTCCATTTCTTGCTCTAAGTTACCCAGCATAGAGCAACCTGTGCGCATAACATCCATCGGATGTGCGTCAGCAGGAATCAGTTCTAACGCCTGTTTAAGCTCCGCGGGTAAGCCACGCAGACTCAATAGATGTGTCTTGTAGGCGTCTAGCTCTTGTTGATCAGGTAAATGACCGCGTAACAGCAAATGCGCCACTTCTTCAAATTGAGCATGATTTGCCAAGTCCGTAATATCGTAACCACGATACGTTAGACCCGTCCCCGTTTTACCGACAGTGCATAAAGCTGTGCTTCCAGCGCTTTGACCGCGTAGACCTGCGCCACCTATCTCAGCTTTCTTTTCTACAGAATGAGGCATTGTTGAACTCCTTTTCTGTCTGATTTGGCTCTCTTAATGGGCTCTTTTGAATCAGACAAGTTTCACGTTATTGGATTAGAGATTCTTTTCTTGGGCTTCCGTTTGTTTCCTTTGTTGACCTTATTTACCCTCCGAGAACAGCTTGTCTAACTTATTCTCGTAGTCGTGGTAATTAAGGTGCTCATACAGCTCTTTTCGTGTCTGCATTGAATCAAGCAACGCTTCTTGGTTGCCAACTTCTAGTAAGTGTTTGTAAACCATCTCAGCCGCTTTGTTCATTGCACGGAATGCGCTCAATGGGTACAAAACCATATCCACTTTGGATTGGGCTAACTCTTCACAGCCGTATAACGGCGTTTGTCCAAATTCAGTAATGTTGGCAAGAATCGGCACGTGCTTCCCTGTTGCTTGCTCTAGCGCTGCCGAGAACTGTTGATATTGGTCTAGCTGATTCATTGCCTCTGGGAAGATCATATCTGCGCCCGCTTCCACACATGCAATCGCTCGTTCAATCGCGCTATCCATGCCTTCCACCGCTAACGCATCAGTACGAGCCATAATGACAAAGCTCTCATCATTACGTGCATCCACCGCCGCTTTCACTCGGTCGACCATTTCTTGTTGGCTAACAATCGCTTTGTTCGGACGATGGCCACAGCGTTTCTGTGCCACTTGGTCTTCCATATGCACGGCCGCCGCGCCCGCTTTTTCCATCGCTTTAATAGTGCGAGCAATATTAAAAGCGCCACCAAAGCCGGTATCGATATCAACCAATAACGGCAAATCACACGCGTTGGTTATACGGTCTACATCGACTAAAACATCGTTCAGTGTCGTAATGCCAAGATCTGGCAAACCGTAAGACGCGTTAGCGATGCCACCACCCGACAAATAGATAGCTTGGTGACCCAAGTTTTTCGCCATCATGGCGCAGTATGGGTTAATGGTGCCGACGATCTGCAGCGGGTTGCTTTGCTCAATGGCGAGTCTGAACTTCGCCCCCGGAGATAAGCTCATGACAATTTCCTTCTAGTCTTGTTCTCTATCTTTACTTTCAGAATGTAGAATCTGTAATTCGATAAGTTTTCGGCTGCCTGAGATGTGCCTTCTCATCAGCATTTCTGCCAACTCTTCATCACGATTTCGAATCGCTTGAAGAATGAACTTGTGTTCATTGAGTGCTTCATTAGGACGAGATTGCGCTCGTGGTGATTGGTAACGATACATGCGCAACAAGTGATACAGCTCGTCGCAAAGCAGAGAGATAAGCTTGCTGTTTCGGCTCGCTTGAATGATTCGATAGTGGAAGTCGAAGTCACCATGCTGGTGGAAGTAAGACGATCCTTCGACTTCATCAATATGTTTGGAATGTGTCGACAATAGCATTTCCAAACTGAGGAGCTCTTCTTGAGTGATATAGCGAGCCGCTAGCCTTGCCGCCATGCCCTCTAATGCTTCGCGGACGGAATACAATTCGATGAGTTTTTCTGGAGAGAAAGTGATCACACGAGCGCCAACATGCGGAATGCGCTCAATCAAACCAAGTCCTTCAAGGCGCATCATGGCTTCACGTAAAGGACCTCTACTCACTTGATATTTCTTGGCTAACTCAGGCTCTGAGATTTTACTGCCCGGTTCAATTTCACCACTGACGATCGCTTCCACTAACGATTCGGTCAGCGATTCAGATTTAGTGTGCTCCTTCTCAGAGACAACAACTTTATGACGAGTTTTCAATTCTGTATTCATATTCAAGGCACTCGTATTTAGAAATCAAAGTGTCAACAATTTGTTAACCTGAATATAAAATAAACGATCAGATTGTCGACAATCAAGTAAATTGTCGACAATTTAGACTAAGGTATAGTGATATTAAGTGATTTATGAGTGGATAAATAGGCAATTTGATGAGAGCAAGTAGAAATTGTCGACAATAAAAACTCAATAAATTCAGTAAGTAAAAAGAATTAGGGAGCACAACAGCTCCCTACTTGGGTTTAATTTGCTAACGAACGGTCGGATTTGCCTAGTTGACCGTTTTGTAGGTTAAGTCTTTTTCATCCAACAAGCCGGATTCAACGAGGTTCAGACTTCAGATACTTCTCAATATCCACCTCATCAACCTGTTCAACTGGCATAAACTTATTGGCATAATCACGATAAACCCCGCTTTCTAAGAACAATAAGAACAAATCCATATCTAAATGCTCGTCCAGTGCCATTTTGTACATGATGTCAACCGCAACACTTACTGGCTTGGCTTTCTTGTAAGGTCGATCCCCTGCGGTTAACGCTTCAAAAATATCCGCAATCACCAAGATGCGTTCTGGGGTGGATAAATCTTCTGCACTCAACCGACGCGGATAACCTGTGCCTTTCAACGTCTCATGGTGAGTCGAAGCGTAACGCGGCACGTTGCTTAACTCCGGAGGGAATGGCAGTGCCCCCAGCATTTTGATGCCACTGATCATGTGCTCGTTAATTTTGAAACGGTCTTCTGGTGTTAACGTCCCACGGGAAATCGTCAGGTTGTACACTTCACCCAAGTTATATTGATGCTCTGGTACTTGCACTTTAATGCCATATTCCGGATCAAATTCTAACGGGCGAACACGTTCAATAATATGGTCAGGCTTATCCGCTAAAAGGTTTTCAACCACGGGTAGCGTCACGTCAGATTTTGGCTTAATCATTTCTTCAAACGGAGAAAGACCAAGATGATCATCATAGTGACGCAACCAAGTTTGTTTGGCGATTTGTTTTATGCGATCAATCTTATCGTCACTCATGAACTCACCACCCACGTTGGCGTTGGCAACAAATCGGAAGTCTTCGTCCAACTGCGCAACTCTTTGGTCGAACTTGGCTTGTGCCTCTTTTTTTGACAGTTCATCAGTGGATATCGACTTCCACATCTCCACTTCAGCGTCTCGTCTTAACACCTCGAAGCGAGTGCGAATTTCATTGATGCGGTTATAGTTGGCTTCTAACTTAGTGCCTTTATCAACGATGTGTTCTGGCGTGGTGATCTTGCCACAGTCATGTAACCAAGCCGCGATACGGAATTCACGTCGTTCATCGTCATTGTTGAATTTAAAGTCTTTGAACTTCCCGGTGTCGCACTTCTCTACTGCCTCTGCCAACATCAAGCCAATTTCTGGAACACGATTACAGTGCCCCGCAGTATAAGGAGACTTGTCATCGATCGCTTGTGCGATAAGGCGAATAAAGGCTTCAACAAACTCTTCTTGCTGTTGCTCGTGATGCTGAATCTCTTGTGTCATTTCAGTGACCGAATCGGACAAATCAGAAACTTCTTTGATACGCGTTTCTACTGGTGCTAACTGGTCAAATTCGCGATTTTTGATTTTGATGGTTTCTTTTCGAAGCGCAACAATTGGGCGCACGATTGGCGAACCAACCTTCCAAGCAAATGGGAAAAGGATCATCATCGCAAAAGCAGTAATGGCTATCGCTTTAGATAATCGACTTGTCACTGCATCAGTTACTACTTGACCAGAAACGATCACAGCAAAGTAATCGCTCGTTCCACGAGTAGAATGCAACTTGGTGATATATAGGAATCGACTCTCACCATCGATGGTCACTTTGTTCATTAAATCTTGTTTGTCTTTCTGAATCGCTGCCTCGTAGACCTCCGGATAAGGGACAAAACTCCCCCTCCATTGATTTGGCTTGAGCCATTTCTCTTGTAACGCTACTGTTTGCTCGGGTGAAATCGCTCTAATAGCTTGGTTGATAAGCTCAAGCACATCTTTATCTTTCTCCTTCATAAACAGAGAAAACTCCAACGGTGGTGCGTCGATCAACCCGACATGAATATCGGTCAGCTTCACCAACCGCTTCATCTCAACCATGGTTAAGTAACTGTCTACAAGGTACTGAATGTCACCCATGTGCAGCGCTCGTTTTGCTAAATCGAGATTCGGCTGTTCAATAATATTCAGTGACGGATAGCGTTCAAGTAGCCATTCTTTCATGCCAAAACCCGCTACCACGCCAATACTGTCACCACCCAACTCCGTCAACGACTTGGGCATTAGATTGGTGGTTTTCGTCGCAATCGCAAGCTGCCCTATGAACAGAGGATCACTTTTAATACCTAACTCTGGCGGTGTGCCAAGCACAGGTTGGAGGATATCAATCTCTCCCTTGCGATATTTCTTTTCCAACTCTCTTGAGCTAAAACCATTAACGAACTCTAACGTCATGCCCGTTTTCTGCGAAACCAGATTGAGTACATCAACAGCATAACCACCTGGTTCGCCGCTCTGGGTGTAGTCGTAAGGTCCCCAGTCGTTTTGATTCGAAACCACAAACTCACGGCCATCTAGCAAGGCTTTTTGCTGTTCGCTTAATGCCAAAAGCGATGAATCAGGAATATCTACTTCGTGAAACACGTTGATGCTGGACGCAACCACTTCACCACGATTGTTGAATATAAACGCTTCGACGCCATCATCCTTCTTCATTCCAAGTTCGGTAGCGCTGATCTTTTCACTCAGTGAAGAAAGCACCGTATCTACGCCAATAACGGCGCCTTTACTGCGCACAGAGTAAGACTGCCCGGTGATTTTCAAGTGCTGAAACAGATAAGGATCGGTTTTGTAAACGCTGTCTCTTGAGGCACCAGCAAACCAAGGTCGGCGAGATGGATAAAAGTTACTTTTCTGTTCTGTTTGGCGGACAACCTCAAACGATTCCGAGTAATACATGGTTTGTCGCATTCGAGCCTCACCGTCACCTTTGATGGTGATGATGACCCAGCGCTCATTGGCGGTTGCACCTATCTTCCCTCTAACTTCTGGGGATGATTCCAAATTGATGACTTGGAAGAAATACTCGTTGTCATTCGCGAAATAGATACTGTAAAAAACCGGGTTATCAATGAGCGCTTGAATGAACACTCGTTGGATTTCATCCACACTGAATTGCGTATCACTAAAGTCCGCTACACTGCGCAAGATACCCGCGCTGCTGGTCGCACTGGTATCTATTTGATGGATATGATTACTGACGTCTTTGGCTGTCATGGTTAAGCGAGTTAGGATATGTTCTTCAGACATCTGTTTACCGAAGTAGTACTGCATCCCGAGCCCAAGCAGCGCCGTCACCGCTGTCGCAATAACAAACAAACTTCCAACGGTGAATTTAATCGAAAATTTACGAGGGGTACCAGATTTAGTGTTCACGCGATAAAGCCCTCCGATGACCTAAAAAACAAACTCAGCAACTCGCTTTATCAAAGCAACCTGAAGCATATACTTTTCAAGTCTAGTACATGTTTTTCATAGACTTGCATAATGCTTCGGCTTAAATCACATTTTCTCGAATATAAAAAGCGATACCGAAGTACCGCTTTTAGTCATACTGTGTTTGAGGTATCGCGTGCTAAGTCAGGTATTTTCCTATATCAACCTGATCAATTTGTTCTTCAGGCATGAATTTCTTAGCGTACTCAAGATAAACCCCACTCTCTAAGAACAGCAAAAACAAATCCATATCCAAGTGCTCATCCAACGCCATTTTGTGCATGATGTCGATTGCCACGCTGACGGGCTTCGCTTTCTTATAAGGGCGGTCACCAGCTGTTAAGGCTTCGAAGATATCTGCGATCACCAAAATACGCTCTGGAACCGACAAATCATCCGCACTCAGTTTACGAGGATACCCCGTCCCTTTCAGCGTCTCGTGGTGAGTAGACGCATAGCGCGGTACATTACTTAGTTCTGGTGGGAACGGCAGTGCCTCAAGCATCTTAATCCCACTGATCATATGCTCATTAATTTTGAATCGATCTTCAGGCGTTAGCGTGCCACGAGAAATGGTTAGGTTATACACTTCCCCCATGTTGTATTGGTGCTCAGGCAGGAACCTGCATCTGAATACCATGTTCGGGGGTAAATTCTACAGGTCGAACACGCTCGATAATGTGTTCTGGTTTGTCATCCAATAACTTCTCTAGCACTGGGAGAGGCACATTTTGAACAGGTTTATTTCCCTCTTCCATCGGTGATAAGCCCAAGCGGTCATCAAAGTAACGCAACCACGTTTGCTCTGCGATTCGCTTAACGCGCGCGATCTTGTCTTCATTCATGAACTCACCACCGATGTTAGCATTGGCAATGAATTCAAAATCATCATTTAAGTCACGTACTTTATCTTCAAACTTGGCTTTTGCTTCGTCATTGCTCACATCGCCACGCAATAAGGTATTGAGGTATTCGATTTCTAGATCTCTGCGTAGCACTTCAAATCGAGTTCGAATTTCATTGATTCGGTTGTAGTTCGCCTCTAGCTTGGTACCTTTGTCAACAATGTGTTCAGGCGTGGTGATCTTGCCGCAATCATGCAACCAAGCCGCAATACGAAACTCCCTTCTTTCTGCGTCGTCTTTAAATTTGAAGTCTTTAAATTTGCCTTTTTGAGATTGCTCAGCCGCCTCCGCTAGCATCATGCCGATTTCTGGCACACGATTACAATGGCCAGCCGTATAAGGTGATTTGTCATCGATCGCTTGTGCTATCAAGCGAATGAAGGCTTCAACAAAATCTTCCTGTTGTTTCTCATGGCGCTGAATTTCTTTCACCATATCGGAAATGGAATCCGATAAATCACTGACCTCTTTAATTCTTGTATTGATGGGTTTCAGCTTGTCGAACTCTCGCGCCTGAATTTTCTTTGTCTTCGCTTTTAATGCATAAATTGAACTTGTCAGAGGCGTACCAAGTCGCCACACCAGTGGAAACAAGCCAATCAAAACCAAAGTCGTTATCGCGAGCGAGTGAAATAAGCGCTCAACAACTCGATCAGTAACCACTTTTTTCGGAATAACCACAGCGAAATAGTCATCGCTGCCATGTGAGCTTGAAATTGGTGTTACGCAGACAAAACTGTCTCTGCCTTCGACTTCATGCTGGACCATCACTTTGTGATTGGGGTTATCCTTTGTAAGCTTGTAAACGGCGGAGTATGGGATAAATGTGCCACGCCAATGCTTGGACTCTAACCATTTTTGGCTTAATGCCGCTCGCTGCTCTGGCGTGATCGCTTTAATCGCCGTATCAATAACATCATACAAATGTGCATGCTCTTGATTTAAATAAAGGTAAAACGGCTTGGGATCCCCTTTCAACTTTTGCACGCTTATCGTTGTAACTTGATCTAAGCTATTCAATTCATCTAACGTTAAATAGGTATCAATGAGGTAAGGCACTTGCTTACTATTTAACGCTTCCTTGGCTTCGCCCAAGCTATCAAACTCAATGACATCTAATGACGGGTATTGATTTATTAACCAGTCTTTCATTCCAAAGCCTACAACAACACCAACTTTTTTAGAAGATAATCCCCCAAAGTAGTGATAGCTGATAGGTCCTCCCAACTCGCTATCGCAAGCTCAGCGTGAAACATTGGTACGCCTTTTTCTCCGTACCTAGGAACTTGCCCAAATACTGAGTGCAATATGTCGATAGTGCCACTTGAGAACTTTCTTGCTAAAGAGGACGATTCAAAGCCATTTATGTAGTCAAAATCTAATCCTGTCTGCTGTGCAACAAGACGCAATACGTCAATCGAATAACCTTACTGACGATAAACTTGATTGAGTATTTACTATTTAGCTCAGCACTTTTACTCATTCGTCGCCCCAATATAATTACAAAGCACTAAAACTTCTGCTTTTACATAACCATTAACTATCAAAATACCAAACAACCTCGTATATAAGCTTAGACTTATCAAACGTAATGTTTGCTATCAATTTTGTGAAATTTACGTTTAAAACGATAAAATCAATAAGACTTTCATTCACAAAATAGGACTAGTTGCTTGTCAAATCTTTAGGATTAATGTCAAAAAACCACTTATTTTCTGATGCAGATAAAAACAAAACTAACAACAAAAACACATTCACCATGCAAGTCAAATTACATTGTACGGCTGTTTATTTTGAAGCTCAGACTTACATTAGATAAGCTAAATAATGAGTGTAATATCTCGGTAACTCCGAACGAAAAAAGTTAATTAACGCCTCTAAAGCTGCCATTCATAGGTTTTACCTGTTAATAAAATCGGCCATCTCAAATTTATCCTTCCTCCTTCAACCATTAACATAACGCTTCTTTTGTGTACCTCCCCATTTTTAAGAAATCTCTATGAAACAAAAAGGATTCTCCCTGACAGAGTTAGTCGTCGCTATTGTTGTGTTGGCAATCATTGGATTATTTGCTGCACCTAAAATCATGCACATGCAACGTGAGGCTCGTATCAATACATTGGAAGCTTTCGTGGGTGCATTTCATGCCACCAATGAGGTTGTGATGACCAAGGCTAAGATTCAGGGAGTCGCCAATGCGCCTTTGGCTAAATTGTCAGATCACGATATTTACGTCCGAATGGGATCATTAGCTTTAGATGACTTCAATGTCGCTAATGCGATGGAAATCGACGGGTTTAATCTTGCCAATACTGGTTCAACTCAGACACCTTCGCTCATCGTTTATCTAGGTAAGGAAAAGTCTCTTCTACAGATAAGGGATTCTGAGTGCTTCATCAGTATTAGTCGCCCTTTCACGGCTTACGATGAAGAAAGGATTGTTTCAATGGATGAGCTGAAGGTGAACAAATTCTATGACAATTGCTAGCTTCTGGCTTCTAAGAAGTGACTTTAGAGAAATTAGAATGAAAAAGCCGAGCTGCACTCGGCTTTTTATGATCAACTTACGCCACTTTGTACTTGCTGATAGACAATCAAAAATAAACCGGCAAATACCGCTACGGTCAGCAAAACCTTTAACCAAAGAAGCTTCATTATTATCTACTCTTCTGGTGCGTACTGCGCAAAAACTTCTTGAGCTGTCATTTTCTTGCTGTGTGGTTGTAGGTCATAGTAAGCGGGCTTCTCATCGGTGAATATTTCTAAGCTTAATTTGAAATCTGGCTCATTAAATAATCCCGCAGAAAGAATGTATTCATCCGTTGCCAATAAGTGGTAATAGATATTCGTACCGCATTCCCCACAAAAACCTCGTACAGCCCACTCCGAAGACTGATAACGCTTCGGTTCAGCGCCATTAAATCTTACTCCTGGTCCGCAATGCACCGCATGTAGAGGACCACTTGACCACTTTCGGCACATATCGCAATGACAAAAGCTCACTTCATTGTGCTGAGGTGCGGTCACTTCAATAGCGCCGCATAAACAGGTTCCTTTCATCGCTGTCACTCCCAATTCAACCTCCATCATTATGGCGGCTTTAGACACTCCATTGATGTGACCAACCTAGTCTTTCACCACATTCTCTGGCCGCATGTTTGCGTGAACTTTATGAACGAAACGTCGTTTATGCTCAATATTCTCTTTATCTACGCATTAGAGACATAACGTTAACACCCTATTAACCTTTAGCTCATCACTAGCGAGTCTCCCTACCTCGTTAGGAGAACAAATAATAAGACTCTTCAAAACAAGAGAGTCACCAACATAAGGAACGTGAAACATGTTAAAGGTACTCAAACCAACGCTCGCCGCATCCATCATTGCAGCCTCATTTTCTTTCCACGCTTTTGCTGCTGATGTTGAAAAAATCCACTTTCTAATCCCTGGTGGTGCTGGTGGTGGCTGGGATATGACGGCTCGTGGTACAGGTGATGTACTGGTTAAATCCGACATCGTTGAAAATGTCTCTTTCCAAAACCTCTCTGGTGGCGGTGGTGGTAAAGCCATTGCGCACCTTATCGAAACCGCTGAGCGTCAACCTGACACGTTGATGGTCAACTCCACCCCAATCGTTGTTCGCTCACTGACGGGTATCTTCCCTCAATCTTTCCGAGATCTCACGCCAGTAGCCGCAACGATTGCTGACTACGGCGCTATCGTGACTTCCGCAGATTCGAAATACAACACATGGGAGGATGTGGTCAAAGATTTCGAATCTAACCCACGTAAAGTAAAAATCGCTGGCGGTTCTGCTCGAGGCTCGATGGATCACCTAGTTGTCGCAGCCGCATTTAAAGGCGAAGGTTTTGATGCACGTAAAGTTCGCTACATCGCGTATGATGCTGGCGGCAAAGCAATGGCAGCGCTTCTATCTGGCGAAACACAATTGCTTTCAACCGGTCTTGGCGAAGTATTAGAGATGTCGAAATCTGGTCAGGTAAAAGTACTGGCGATTACGGCACCAAAACGTCTAGACGCTGCACCAAACATCCCTACCCTGAAAGAATACGGCAATGAGACTGTGTTCGCGAACTGGCGTGGCTTCTTTGCCGCTCCTGGCACAAGCCAAGCCAAGCTCGACGAATGGAACGCAGCTCTGACCAAAATGTACAAAACGGACGAATGGCAAGTTGTTCGTGACCGCAATGGTTGGATTGACAACTACAAAGCGGATAAAGAGTTCTTCGCGTTCCTAGAAGAGCAAGAGCAGCAAATGGGCGATCTAATGCGCGAATTAGGTTTCCTTAAAAAGTAATAACTCCCATCCGAGTTTGTGGGGTTAGCTATCCCTAGCCCCGTTGTATTTGCACTCTAATTTCACCGTATATGGGCATTGTCGATATTCGACAAGTAAAAACTCCTTTGTTTATTGATTGGTAAACACTAAGTAACTCGACTAGCAGCGATGCGCTTAATTGTTAATGACTTGACCCTTCCTCATTAACGCCCATATACGGTCTTTTCCTGTTGTTCTAGGAGTTGGATATGTCTCATTCAACCAATATTTTTACCAAAGAGAACTTGCTGTGCCGCGATCGTGTTGGCGCGATGATCTTTTTGTTGTTTTGCCTATGCTATGGCTACCAAACTACGCAAATCCCTCTCTTTCCCGGGGATGAATACGAACCCTTCACGGCTCGCACTTTACCGACCATTCTGACCTACGTCGGGATTGGTTTAGCGCTAATGCTATTGGTCACTGGTCAGCCCGATAAACAAAGCGGCGCTGTGATGTCATTCAACTGGAAATTGCTTATCGCCTTTTTAGTTTTGATGGCGCTTTATGGCCTGGGTTTGACTTACATCGGCTTTGTATTAGCGACAGGGTTCTTCCTGCTTGCGGGCTTTTACCTTCTTGGCGAACGACGTAAATCGGTGTTGTTTGGCGCCTCATTCCCGTTCGTTATCGCGTTTTACTTGTTGCTCACTCAAGGTCTGGATATCTACCTTGAGCCTGGTCTGATTTTCACCATCTGGTAGTCAAAAGAAAGGACTGAATTATGTTAGATGGAATTCTACAAGGTTTATCCACCGCCGTGATGCCAATGAACATCATGATGGTGATTGTTGGCTGTTTTGTTGGTACGTTTATCGGCATGCTACCGGGGCTTGGTCCTATTTCTGCCATCGCTCTGATGATCCCTATCACCTATGGTTTGGATCCGTCGTCAGGTCTGATTCTGATGGCAGGTGTTTACTATGGCGCGGTATTTGGTGGTTCAACTTCTTCTATTCTTATCAACGCGCCGGGTTGTTCATCAACCGTAGTCACCGCGTTTGATGGCTACCCAATGGCACAGAAAGGACAAGCAGGTAAAGCACTTGCACTGGCGGCTTACTCTTCTTTCACTGGTGGCACGCTTTCTGCAATCATGCTGCTTGTGGCGGCACCAGCATTGGCTAACGTCTCGTTAAGCTTCCAATCTTCTGACTACTTTGCGCTAATGCTTCTAGGCTTATCCGCAGTGGCTGCTTTCGCTGGCAAAGGACAAGTAATAAAAGCATGGATGATGACTATCCTGGGTTTGATGCTATCTACCGTCGGTATTGATAAAGGCGTCGGTGTTGAGCGCTTCACCTTTGGTCTGACAGATTTGATGGATGGTTTCAGCTTCCTATTGTTGGCGATGGCGACCTTCGCGCTGGGTGAAACTTTGATGGGTATTTTGAAGCCTTCCGAGGACACGCGAGATGAAGAGCAAGATAAGCTGAGCAACATTGGCTCGATGAAAGTCACCAAGGAAGAAATCAAAGAAGTGGCGCCAGTTTCTATTCGCTCTTCAATCCTTGGCTTCTTTACTGGTGTTCTTCCGGGCGCAGGTGCAACCATCGCCGCCTTCTTAAGCTACGGCATGGAACGTAATCTTGCTCCAAAGGATAAAAAAGAACAGTTTGGTAAAGGTAGCATCCGAGGTTTGGTGGCTCCGGAGTCGGCGAACAACGCGGCATCAAGTGGTTCTTTCGTTCCTCTATTGACCCTGGGTATTCCTGGCTCCGGTACAACCGCAATCATGCTAGGAGCGCTAATCGCTTACGGTATTCAGCCGGGTCCTCGTCTGTTTGTTGAACATCCAGATGTGTTCTGGTCGGTGATTATCTCCATGTACTTCGGCAACATTGTGTTGGTGATTCTTAACCTACCGCTGATCCCATACATCTCAAAGCTGTTGGCAGTACCAAGAACCGTGTTGTTGCCGATGATTCTGTTCTTCTCCATTACGGGTGTGTATCTGGTTTCTTTCAACACCATGGACGTGTTTGTGATGTTACTTGTGGCAATGGCTGCCATCGCACTAAGGTTAGCAAACTTCCCTCTCGCACCGCTGTTGCTTGGCTTTATCCTTGGTGGATTAATGGAAGAGAACCTGCGTCGTGCATTGATGATTTCCGACGGTGAACTGAGCTTCTTATGGGAACGCCCAATCACACTGACATTCACAGTGCTTGCAGTATTGGTACTTGGCAGCCCACTGTTTGTAAAACTCTTTCAAAAGCTTAAAGCGCAACCAGTGAAAGTTGAGCAATAAGCATTCTATCTCTCCCTCAAGGTAGACCTTTGAAACCAAGCCACCCTCTGCGGTGGCTTTTTCTTGGACTAATCGCTACTTTATTTCTTTGGGTGAGTTGCGTAGTGTTAATCGTTCAGAAACAAAACTATAAGAACAAAAAAGGACTTTTTATGCTGCTGGAATTTGCTCTCTTGTTTGCTGCGGGCATCATTGGTGGGATCATGAACTCCGTCGCCGGTGGTGGTAGCTTCATTACCTTCCCTGCATTAATGGCGGTTGGCGTGCCTCCCATCATGGCGAACGCGACGAATACTTATGCTTCTTGCGCAGGTTACATCAGTGGTGCAATCGGTTTTCGCGAAGAAATCATGAAGAACAAGCAAGAACTCGCTTTCACTATCTCTTTCAGTTTGATTGGTGGCGCAGTCGGTGCTTACCTTCTGCTAAATACGCCAGAATCTGTTTTTCTTGAAGCGATTCCATGGCTATTGTTATTCGCAACCGTGCTGTTTTTAACTGGCTCACGCATGACTGCGTTAATTAAGTCTCTGACCAAAGAAACCAAACACGCTGGCATTTTAGGCGTAATCGCTTTGAGCCTGCTTTTAGTTGGAGTTTCTGCTTACGGTGGTTTCTTTAACGCGGGGCTAGGCGTGATCGTATTAAGTTATTTAGTGGTTGCAGGGCACCAAGACATCAACTTAATGAACGGGCTTAAGCTGCTGGTTTCGACCTGTGTTTCTCTGATTGCCATCGTAATTTTTGTTGCTAACGGTTCGATCGATTGGACCAAAGGCAGCGTTGTAATGGTTGGCACATTAGTTGGCGGCTACTTGGCAGCGCGAGTATCTCGCCAGTTGAATCCTAGTCATGTAAAAGGCTTCGTTGCCCTCTCTTCTATCGCCATCACTATCTACTTTTTTATCGATGTATATATGTAAAAAGAACATGGCTATTGCTAACATTTTAATACGCAATCAATTGCTATTTCTTTAGAAAATATTAGAAACAAGTTAATTATGTAAACATTAACTACTCATTAAATTAAAGTTGTTCATACTAAAAAACACCAACTAAAGCATTATAAGTTAAAAAATCTAGATAGAAACTCCTTGCATAATCACGGATTTATTATGTGAACGTATATAACATTTTCCCAGTATATACATTAACAACCTCACAATTATTGCACGTTTACATTTTTAATTTATATTAGTTATGTAAGCATAATAATGTGTCTAACCACTATAACTCACAGGATTAAATATGAAGTATATTCAGATCCAAGAAAAGTTATGGTCAAGCTCAATAGCTTGGTACACCAACGACTTTAAACTATCTGTCCTACCTCTTTTTTCTATTCTCTAGTCTCATCTTACTAACCATCGGTAAGAAGGTTAGTCGATCCTTATTACATTTATTTTCTTAGCACTTCCTTTATTAAATATAAAAATATTAAAGGCTAGCTTCGCACGTCTATATAAAATAAGAGACTTAATTATGGAAAACTTTAAACATTTGCCAGAACCATTCCGCATTCGCGTCGTAGAACCAGTAAAAACCACCACACGTGAATACCGAGAACAAGCCATTCAAAAAGCAGGCATGAACCCATTCCTGCTCGATAGTGAAGATGTGTTTATCGACCTACTCACCGACAGTGGTACTGGTGCTATTACCCAACAAATGCAAGCTGCAATGTTGATGGGTGATGAGGCGTATAGCGGAAGTCGTAGTTACTATGCCCTAGCCAACGCGGTTAAAGACATTTTCGGCTATGAACTGACCATCCCGACCCACCAGGGCCGCGGTGCAGAGCAGATTTACATCCCAATACTCATCAAAAAGCGTGAGCAGGAAAAAGGCTTAGATCGCTCAAAAATGGTGGCCCTATCCAATTACTTCTTTGATACAACGCAAGGCCATACGCAAGTGAATTGCTGCGTTGCCAAAAACGTTTATACCGAAGAGGCGTTCGATACGTCCGTCACTGCTGACTTCAAAGGTAACTTTGATCTAGAGAAATTAGAACACGCAATATTAGAGGCGGGAGCAGAAAACGTCCCTTACATTGTCAGCACTATCACTTGTAACTCAGCCGGTGGTCAACCTGTTTCTATCGCCAACCTAAAAGCCGTTTATGAGATAGCTCAGCGCTACGACATCCCTGTCATTATGGATTCAGCACGTTACGCCGAGAATGCGTACTTTGTACAACAACGTGAGCCTGAATATAAAGACTGGACCATCGCAGAGATCACCAAAGAGACTTACAAATACGCTGATGCCCTTGCGATGTCTGCGAAAAAAGACGCAATGGTTCAAATGGGCGGCTTATTGTGTTTCAAAGATGATTCGATGATGGATGTCTATACGGAATGTCGCACACTGTGTGTTGTTCAAGAAGGTTTTCCTACTTACGGTGGCTTAGAAGGTGGAGCCATGGAACGCCTTGCTGTTGGATTGTATGATGGCATGCGCTCTGAATGGTTAGAATACCGCATTGGACAAGTCCAATATTTGGTGGATGGCTTAGAAGCCATTGGCGTAGTCTGCCAACAAGCGGGCGGTCATGCAGCATTTGTCGACGCCGGAAAATTACTCCCACACATTCCTTCAGAGCAATTCCCCGCTCATGCGCTCGCCTGCGAACTGTATAAAGTCGCGGGTATCCGTGCTGTTGAAATCGGTTCTTTGTTGCTTGGCAGAGATCCCGCTACCGGCATACAACATCCGTGTCCCGCAGAACTGTTACGTCTTACCATTCCTCGCGCTACTTACACGCAAACTCATATGGACTTTGTCATAGAAGCCTTCCAAAAAGTGAAAGAGAACGCTCAAAACGTAAAAGGCTTGGAATTCACTTATGAACCCAAAGTACTACGTCACTTTACCGCTCGCTTAAAAGAGGTCTAAAAGACACTCGCGCATCGATAATTAGATGCGCGAGATTCCTTTCTCACACGTTATTTGGTTTGAGTTTATTCATTTCATTTACAGGAAAATAAACATGGAAAAGAAACCGTCCTTATTTGGCGGCGCTTGTATAATTGCAAGTGTTTGCGTAGGTGCAGGAATGCTCGGATTACCAAGTGCTGGAGCTGGCGCTTGGACAACCTGGAGTATAATTGCCATTTTAGTAACCATGATCATGATGACAATATCAGGATGGATGCTTTTAGAGTCTTTTAAACGATATGATTTAAAAGTATCTTTTAATACTGTCACGCAAGACGTTCTTGGTAATAAATTAAACATTCTAAATAATATCGCAGTTTACTTTGTTGGAGGAATATTAATTTATGCTTATATCACGTCATCAGGTCTCATCATTGAAGGCATTACTGGTATTAACAATAAAGTTTCCTCAGTTTTATTTGTCGCTGTATTTTCTTTATTTGTTTGGCATTCAACAAAAGCGGTAGACAGAATTTCAGTCATTCTGATTATCTTCATGATATTGAGTTTTATATTTGGTGTATCAGGTTTGGCCATCAATGTTGATTCCAACATATTGTTTGACCATATCAGTACAGAGACAAATTACGCGCCTTTTGCTTTAGCGATGCTACCCGTAGCGTTAACCTCCTTCGGGTACCATCACTCGGTAGCGACTATGCGTGCTTATTACAAATGTGAGTACGACGCTAAGTTGGCGATCCTCGGCGGTACCAGCATCGCCTTCACACTCTACGTACTTTGGCTCGTGAGTATTAATGGCAACTTACCTCGCTCTGAGTTTATTCCAGTAATTGAGCAAGGCGGAAACGTCGAAACACTACTTGCCGCGTTAGATTCCGTCATTGACTCAGATAAAGTGTCCAACGCGATTAACGCCTTTTCAATGGCAGCGATTCTTTCTTCTTTCATTGGTGTGGGACTAGGTCTGTTTGATTACCTTGCTGACTTTTTCAAGTTTTCAGATACGCGACAAGGACGCACCAAAACATGTCTCGTAACCTTTCTTCCACCACTCATCTTATCCCTCTTATTCCCATTTGGATTCGTCATAGCAATTGGATACGCAGGCGCTGCCGCAACCATATGGACTTGTTTTATCCCGGCTTTACTTGTTTATAAAACTCGTCAACTCGAAGGTGGACAAGAAGGATTTAAAACCCCGTTTGGCAACACAATGATCGTTATGGTGCTTTTGTTTGGTTTGCTCACTGCCACCTTCCACTTCATGTCGATGATGGACCTTCTACCCACCCTTATTAATCAATAAACAGAAATTTTGAAATGGAGTTTAAGATGAAAACTAAGTTACTTATTGCCGCTTCCACCGTTCTACTTTCTAACAATGCTTATTCAGTAACTGTTTATGAAGACGAAGTAAACAAAGTCGATATTGGTGGTGCATTTCTCATGGACTACTTCCAACCAGTTCATTTTCTTGACCACTTCTTTAACACGAGTCGCAGTACATTGAACATTGGTGTAGCACGTGCCCTCAATGACAAGTGGTCTACGGACGTTAAGTTTGAATGGGACACGATTCTCAATCCACCATCAAATGAGTTTGGAAACAAAAATGGAGATAAATTCCGTAGTCGTTTGGGTTACATTTCCGTCAACCACACTGAGTTAGGTAGCTTGCGAATTGGTAAGCAATATTCTGCTTATTACGATGTAGCGGGATACATGGA
Organism: Vibrio sp. M260121; assembly: GCF_036533715.1. Taxonomy (NCBI): domain Bacteria; kingdom Pseudomonadati; phylum Pseudomonadota; class Gammaproteobacteria; order Vibrionales; family Vibrionaceae; genus Vibrio; species Vibrio sp. M260121. Next base: position 40,790 of record NZ_JATABF010000015.1, read on the forward strand.
CAACCTCATCGTTTTTGATCCAGACGCAACACCACTATTCAGTGATGGAAAAGACGGTGGATTTTTAGCGACGGCACGCGGTGATAATCTTGTCGTTTATCGCAACAGCTTTGATGCATTGAACCTATCAGCTCAATACGGCTTCAATAACGTGAGCAATCAAATGGGTGGGCTGACTAGGGATAACAACCTAGCACTCGCGCTAAGTTACGATTTTGATTCCGGTTTGAGCCTTGGAACTACCTATATGCGCAACAAAGTGGAAGGTAGCTCTGGTGGTTTAAATGATGGTGATTTGCAAGAGCTGACGACTGTTGCCGCAAAGTACGTAAACCAAGGCTTCCAAATATCGGCAGCCTATACGATCGGGGAAAATGCACACGAAACCGATTTGTTTGGTTACGGATTTGATGGTACAGCGCCAACAGGTAAACCCAACCTTTACGCTGATGCAAATGCCTATGACGTATACGCACACTACTACTTCGCCATGGGTATTCGTCCTTACATTTACCTATCTAACGTAGATTTCGATGACTCAACGCTACAGGTAAACGGCAATCGCAATGTCTACTCATTCGGCATCAGCTACCACGCGACACCGCAATTCATCATTTCAGGGGAAGTGAGAACAACAGAAGAAGATGGATTAGGAGCAGGAAAAAGAGATGACACGCTTAGCGGAATGACGATCATTTACGCATTCTAAATAGCGGTCGACCACCCACCTCTAAAGGTATTGAATGTTAGCCTCTGCTTTATACTTCAATAACAAGAAGTTCAGATAGCACACAAACAAAAACGCCATCGAAAATTACGATGGCGTTTTTATTGGTTCTGAGTGAGATTACTTAATCAAGCCCACTTCTTTGTAGTACTTCTCAGCACCTGGGTGAAGCGGCGCAGATAGACCATCTTTCACCATTTCTTCTTTCTTCAAGTTTGCAAATGCTGGGTGTAGACGGCGGAAGTCGTCAAAGTTTTCGAATACCGCTTTCACTACATTGTAAACTACTTCATCTGGCACTGCCGTTGAAGAAACAAACGTTGCACCTACACCAAAGGTTTGTACATCGCTTTCTGAACCGCGGTACATACCACCCGGTACGTTTGCGATACGGTAGAAGCTGTTATCAGAAACCAACTTCTCAACTTGTGGGCCGGCTACCGTTACGATGTTGCTGTCACATGAGGTAGTCGCTTCTTTAATCGCACCACTTGGGTGACCTACTGTGTAGATCATCGCATCGATCTTGTTGTCACACAGTGCTTTAGACTGCTCTGATGCTTTCAACTCAGACACCAGTTTGAAATCGTCATTCGTCCAGCCGTACTCTTTCATCAGCACTTCCATCGTACCGCGCTGACCGGAGCCAGGGTTACCGATGTTAACGCGTTTACCTTTCAAATCATCAAACGATTTAATGTTTGCGTCTTTACGAGCCACAACGGTGAATGGTTCTGGGTGTACAGAAAACACTGCACGAAGCTCTTTGAATGGTCCTTTATCTTCAAACTTGCTCGTACCGTTATAAGCATGGTACTGCCAATCTGACTGAGCGATACCTAAATCCAACTCTCCTGCACGAATGGTATTGATGTTGTAGATAGAACCACCGGTACTTTCTACTGAACAACGAATGCCATGATCAGCACGTGACTTGTTCACCAATCGACAAATAGCACCACCCGTTGGGTAGTACACGCCAGTTACACCGCCCGTACCAATGGTTACGAACGTATCTTTAGCAGAAACTGAAAAACTTGCACTTAGGGCAGCCAGAGAAGCCGCGACAGCAATTTGCTTGAGCTTTAACATTGAACGTCCTTATTTTTTCCTTTGTTTATGGCCAGATAAGTATAGCAACCGTTAACAAGTTGATAACGTCCGAGTTCACATCCTGAGAAGAAGAATCCGAGGCTAGAAGGCATTGATCAGTAAGAAAATATGAATGCTCCTTTACCCCACCACAAAAAGTAAAGCCTCGAAGAGTTCGAGGCTTTGTTCATCACTGCTTTTCTTGTTGCCTTAAAAGGCGATTTATTTAGAAGAAGCCTAGCGGATTGACGTCGTAGCTAATGAGTAGGTTTTTCGTATTCTGGTAGTGATCAAGCATCATCTTATGCGTCTCACGGCCGATACCTGATTTCTTGTAGCCACCAAACGCAGCATGTGCTGGGTAAGCGTGATAGCAGTTAATCCAAATGCGCCCTGCTTCGATGTTTCGCCCCATACGATAAGCAAGGTTTTGATCTCGCGTCCACACACCCGCACCCAAGCCATATTCTGTGTCATTGGCAATCGCTAGTGCTTCCGCTTCATCTTTAAAGGTGGTCACTGCGATGACCGGGCCAAAGATCTCTTCTTGGAATACGCGCATCTTGTTGTGACCCTGTAACAAGGTCGGTTGAATGTAGTAGCCCTGCTCCAAGTCGTTTTCTTGTTTCGCTACATCGCCACCAAACACGACTTTCGCGCCTTCTTGACGACCGATTTCTAGATAACTCAGGATCTTATCGAACTGCTCTTGCGAGGCTTGAGCGCCAACCTGAGTATCGGTATCAAGTGGATTACCCTGCTTGATTGTCTGCGCGCGCTCTGCAACTTTAGCGATAAACTTGTCGTACACAGACTCATGAACTAACACACGTGATGGACAGGTACACACTTCCCCTTGGTTGAAGAACGCAAGTAAAGTGCCTTCAATGCACTTATCTAGGTATTCGTCTTCGTGGTCAAACACATCTGGGAAGTAGATATTTGGAGATTTACCACCAAGCTCAACCGTTGATGGAATAAGGTTCTCTGCGGCGCATTTCAAAATATGGTTACCGACTTCTGTTGAACCCGTAAATGCCAACTTAGCGATTCGGTTACTCGTCGCCAGTGCTTGCCCTGCTTCTGAGCCAAAGCCATTGACTACATTCACCACGCCAGCAGGCAGAAGGTCACCAATTTTTTCCATCAGAACGAGAATCGAAGTTGGCGTTTGTTCGGCAGGTTTTAGCACAACACAACAGCCCGCAGCCAATGCAGGAGCAAGTTTCCAAGCCGCCATCAACATAGGGAAGTTCCAAGGGATGATCTGCCCAACAACCCCAATCGGCTCAGGGAAGTGATAACTTGCGGTGTGCTCATCTAACTCAGCCGCACTGCCTTCTTGAGCACGGATACAACCTGCAAAATAGCGGAAGTGGTCGACAACCAAAGGCAAGTCTGCTGCTAGTGTTTCACGTACAGGTTTGCCGTTTTCCCAGGTTTCTGCCACAGCCAGCTCTTCAAGATGTTGTTCAATGCGATCTGCAATCTTCAATAGGATGTTCGAACGTTCAGTCACACTGGTTTTCGCCCATTGCGCTCTTACGCCATGTGCAGCATCCAGTGCAAGATTGATGTCTGCTTCTCCAGAACGAGCCACCTTACAATACGCTTGACCATTGATTGGCGATGTATTGTCGAAGTATTCACCACCCGTTGGTTTTACCCATTCGCCACCGATGTAGTTGTCGTAATGCGATTTGAAATTAACGATGGCATTTTCACTACCTGGCTGTGCATAAATCATAACTCTTCCTTTTGTTCTCGTTCAGTTTTTTGTTTTAAACAACCGAGTGTTCAACTCAGTTGTGTTGTTCGCTTCATTACTCAAATCACATGCCAACAACGCGCGTCTTGTTGTTAATTAAATGTAAAACTATGATTACCAAGCGATAACAAACCAAGTGAGTGGCGTTTGAGCGGATGTATGGTGTGAACACCAGTGTTCAAGTGTTCCAAAATGGCACACCCTCACTGTGACAAAATGGTACAGTCATGGAACTTCAACACATTACCAACAGCAATTGGCTTTCCACTTCATGGGACAGAAGTGAGCAAGCCGGTTTAAAACAGCGACGTCGGCCAGACGATATTCGCGTAACTTCCGCGTTTCTTGAAGACAGACGCCACCAGCTCAATTTCTTGATCGATGCGGTAAAACAATTCGCTCTGCCTCTGTTTAACCAGTTATTTACGCACAGCGACAGTCGCCTAATATTGACTGATGCGGAAGGCGTGATCATTGGAAGCTGGGGACAGCCCAAATTCCGTGAAAAGTTGACCGAGATTGCACTCAGCTCTGGTGCATGCTGGCAAGAAAAGCTCAAAGGGACGAATGCCATTGGTACAGCATTAATAGAAGCAAAACCGGTCTCTGTGATTGGTGACCAGCACTTTATACAACATCATCGTTTCATCAGTTGTTCAGCAAGCCCTATCTTTGATCATTTGGGTAATTTGATTGGTGTATTGGACATCACCAGTGAACAAAAGAAGCATGACTTTTCAACGCAGGTCTTAGTGCAAAACATGGTTCAACAGGTGGAGAATCAACTGCTCAACCAAATCCCTCAAGGCCACATTCGAGTTGATTTAGCTTGTGAGCAAGGTCTACTGAATAGCGGTTGGCAAGGCATCATCATTGCCAATGAAGAGGGTCAGATTCTGGCTCATAACCAAGTTGCCTCACAACTGCTGGATCAAACTAACGTTGTTGGACAGCAACTCGCCTCCATACTCGACTGCTCTGCCAGTAATCAATCTTTAGTGTTTAAAACTCAGCCACTATCGGAGCGTAAAACATCATCTCGTGCCATTTCTGCCTCTAATGACCTGCATTACGGCGATACCACCGTCGAGCACTGCTGGCAGCAAGCCAATCGTGTAATCGACAAAGACATTAGCTTATTGATCCTTGGCGAAACCGGCGTAGGTAAAAATGAGTTTGTTAAAGCTCTGCACAAAAACAGCCAGAGAAAAAACGGCCCCTTGGTTTCCGTGAACTGCGGTGCGCTGCCGAAAGACTTGGTCGAATCCGAACTGTTTGGTTATGTTGCAGGCGCCTTCACCGGAGCAAACAGCAAAGGCTATCAAGGCAAGATCCGTCAAGCACACAAAGGTATCTTGTTCTTAGATGAAATTGCAGACTTACCATTAGAAGCGCAAAGCCGGCTGCTGCACGTGCTCCAAGACAAAACCGTGTTGCCTGTCGGCTCAAACCAAACCATTCAAGTGGATACACAAATCATCGCCGCAACACACAAAGACTTAGAGCGATTGGTTGAACAAGGTGCATTTCGTCAGGATCTTTATTACCGCCTAAACGGACTCATCGTCGAATTGCCTCGTTTCCAAGAGCGTAGCGACAAACAAGCACTGATTGAAAACATTCATCGTCGTCACGCCGAGTCTGAACAAAGCATTTGCCCTCACCTACTGTCATTAATGTTGGGCTATGGTTGGCCGGGGAATCTTCGTGAGCTCGACAGCTTAATAAAAGTATCAGCCCTCATGGCGCAAGGAGAAACGCAACTCGAGCTTAGCCACGTACCGAATCATCTTGCCAAAAAGCTAAGCCAAACAAGTGTTATCGGAGAAGTGGGGACGTCAAAAACCAGAGACATGCGTACGACTGTGGAAGATAAGCTGCTGAAAACCTACCAAGCAAACCAAGGCAATATCAGCAAAACCTCACGCATGTTGGGTCTGAGCCGCAATACCATTTATCGCAAACTCAAGAGTCTTGGTATGCTGAAATGATGAAGTGTGAGAGATAAAAAAAGAGCACCTCTTTGGGTGCTCTTCTTATTTTGAAACCTAGCCTTACAGTCCGCCTTCTTGCTGCGCCTGTTTTACTAATGCCTGACGTTGAGTTTCCGTTTCAGAGTTCACTTTCTGTTCCTTGTGCGTTTCCTGATCCATATCTGCCGGAATGAAAACAAAGTACTTGTTAAGAGTCATCGTAAGAACCTCAATTAATAGTGTTAAATCACCTTCTTGGTAAATGTAAACAACACCAGCAAAAACGACTTATGCCGGTTCCTTGTTGTAGGTTTCAAAAAATAAAGGATGTTCGACCATCAAACATCCTCCATATGCAACCTAATTATAGGAGGAGTTCAAAGGCTTACCTAGCACTCTTTATCACCTTTTTACGCAATCTTAGATTTGATATCGGTATTGGTAAAACTCTTACTTTGAGCTAACCCCATGTCACAAAAGAGAAATTTGTTGGCGATTTTGTTGGAACAGAGGATGAGACACGTTGATACTTAAAGCTCAATGTTTTGAGGCGCTAACTTCGTGAAAAATACCATTGATTTAAATCTGTATCGCTTTCTTTATCTGCTCAGTCAGCAAAAGTCACAGGCAAAAGTGTGCCATACACTCGACATCAGCAAGGCCACGTTCACCCGGCAACTGGCTGAATGCCGCCAGCGATTTGATAACGAACTGTTCAATGCAGAGAAAGGCATTTATACCCCAACCCTGCTTTGCCAACAGTTATGTGAAGCGATAAGCGAGCCGTTAGAGCAACTTGAGCAATTACCACAGTTGGCAAAGACCTTTAATGCGAACCAACATTCTAATGAGTACGTCTTCAGCATCATCAACCCTCTTTCTGGCATGTTAACGATTCCCTTGGTTACCGCCCTTACCACAGATGAACAAAAGCCTAAGATTTCCTTTATCGATTGGTCGATTGAAAGCATAGAGAACCCTAAACGCGGCGCTGTCGCGATTGGGATTGGTGGTTTTCCTAATGAACTCAACGAGAGAATGGTAGAACGTAAGGTGGCTTCCGTTCCCATCTTTGCGTATGTGAACGCTCAACACCCTCTTCACCAACAAACCGAACTTGAACTCAGTGACATTGAAAACCTTGAAACGGTGCGAGTCTCCATGGGTTCGCTCGATGTGAGCGCTTATTACGAACGAATGCGTAAATTAACGGGAGTGAATCTAGAGCAGAAGCTGACCGTCTCCTCAATGACTGCCGCACTCGATTGTGTCAAAGTCAGCCCGTACGTGTTTGTCGGTATGTATATTGACGATCAAGAGCTACCCGCGGGAATTTGTCGATTACCGTTAAAACTAGAGGGAACACAAATGTTGTTTGATGTCGGGATTCAGTACCATCGCGCCTTCTACCAACACCCGATCATCGCGCAGGTAGAAACCTTTATTAAAGGAGCACTTAGCTAAGCCACTAAATTAAATTGCCGTATAGCCAATGCATACAAAAAAGCCGACCCATTAACAGGTCGGTTTTCATCTTCAATTTGTCGTATCTTGTGATGGTCTTATTTCACTTCAGTGATATCACTTGGCTTCCAAGAACCGTCGTACCATGGTTCTAAAGGACCGTACATACGTAAGATACTGAACCACCCCTTGTTAGGAACCGTTTGAATCCAGTTTGCTTCTTTATCCTTCGGAGCGGTTGGACCGAAGTACAAGTCTACTGAGCCGTCTGGGTTTTCAACCATCTGGTCACGTTTATCGTTCTTACTTGGGAACGGTTGACTCGTTTGTAGCTCTGAACGTGTTTGCGTATCGTAAGCCACCACAGACCAGAAGTTCTTCGCTGGCGCATTCGCAGGAATCGTCAGCTTGTAATTCTTACCACCATCAAAGAACTCACCCTCTGCCGTTTTATCAACAATGGCGTACTGAGAGCCTTTGCCAATCATTTTAAGCGCCATCGCTGGCGTGTTTACCGTTGCCATGTAGAAGAAATAAGTACGCGCATCTAGATTACGTCCACCTTTACCTTCATCAATCAGCCACTGATAATCTTTGCCGATAAAAGCAGTTTTCCAGTTACGATCGTCCCAAATGTACGCGTTTTCTGTACGTGGGTTAAACATCAGTGCACGAGCCGTTGCGTTACCAATTGCAGCACCATCTTTCAGGATCTTCTGCATACGCGCATCAGGTTCGAACGGCTTACCTTTTTGAATGCCAATTGTCGCAATCAAACCGCGCATTTCTGGGTCAATAAACTCAACCGGCTCCTTATCAAGAACAGTTTTAAGCTCATCGTAAAAGTGCTCGTCATTGGCGTGAATAGTATTGAATGCCTTACCGCTACCAGAGATGAATTCCATCTTCGGCTGTTCACCTTTCTTCGCCAATGGGTAAATCTTCAAACCTGTGCGGTATGAGTTCACAGCAGCATCGGTTTTACCATCTTTCAGGAACCCACGCGCAATAAACCAGTTGGTGTAACTTGTCGACTTCGAAACATGGTAGCCCTCAGGCACTGGACCCTCGTAATTTGGTGGCAAGATGAGGTATTTGCCGCCCTGACCTTTATCTGGCCCCACTACGCCCATATCAGTCACGAAACGGAAGAAGGCATCATTGACCGTAGTAGGCCCCATGCCCGGTGGAATTTCCACAACCGTTGGCCCGTCACGTTCTAAGTCAAGGAAAGCAGAGGCATACACGGTATCCGTGTTACCGGTTAGGAACAAAGGATTTGAATCCATCAAATTATCAAATAGCATCACCTGATTGGATTTCGTCAATCCCATCTTTTCATGTCCAATTCGTAACGCTTCTAACGACGCCATAGGGATGGCATTCATGAATACTTCTGTCGCTCGCATAGTATCGAGATTGTTATAAAGCGTATCCATGGTTTGTTGACTTGGCACACCATCCTTGAAATTCAAAGTACCGATGCTTGTTTCCACCGTATTCGGCGTCATGATGCTTGTTGGAATATCTGTGTTGTAGTTACTGGTATTTGCCAGAACAGAAGATGAAACCAGTAAGCCAGTCAGCACAGCGATACGTTTAAGTTGAGTCTTTAGCATAAGAATTTCCTGCGTTATCAGTTGCGATACATTCACTCTACTTAAAGTTAGGAATCAATTCTGATGCTCGCCACAATCAAAATTGCCGACACACGTTTTTATGCAATGAAACTCACAATAAATCTCTATTAAAAACTGTCTACCAGGTCAATTTTTAATCTTTTTTGAGAAATCTTTAGCCTACTTTTTGGGTATATTTCGAGCAAAATAGAGACAATATAAATGCGGAGTGAAAACACTCTGACTCTACCCACTAAGCTCTGGGAGGCGTTATGAAAAGTAAAAAATTAGGTCATGTGATGTCATTCAGCAGAATGTTTTCCTTCATTGCCTTTCTGACAGCCACATTCGCTTGGGTATTAAGTATGTATGCCCTCTTTACGGTATCTGTTGTGGCGCTCTTCGTCAGCGGACTACTCTATTTGAATGACAAATTCGGTCCCCACCATAAAGGCAATACAAAAGAAAAGAGCGCGTAAGCGCTCTTTGAGTTTCTGAAGAATAAGAATTAAAAAAGGATGCCACTTGGGCATCCTTTTGCTTTTATCCGTTTACTGACTGCGGATTAAACGTCGTAAGTTGTAGACGCTGTGTCGCCACCTGTACCAGTCCAGTTTGTGTGGAAGAATTCACCACGTGGACGGTCAGTACGCTCGTAAGTGTGAGCACCGAAGTAGTCACGTTGAGCTTGAAGCAGGTTCGCTGGTAGACGAGCTGTTGTGTAACCGTCTAGGAAAGATAGCGCAGAAATCGTACATGGCATTGGGATACCAGACTCTAGAGATTTCGCTGCTACTTTACGCCACGCCGCTAGGCTGCCTTGTAGGATGTTTTTGAAGTACTCATCAGAACCTAGGAACGCGATGTCTGGGTTCGCTTCGTACGCATCACGGATGTTGCCTAGGAACGCAGAACGAATGATACAACCACCACGCCACATTAGAGCTACGTTACCGTAGTTTAGGTCCCAACCGTTCTCGTTAGACGCTTCGCGCATTAGCATGAAGCCTTGAGCGTAAGAGATGATCTTAGAAGCTAGTAGCGCTTGACGTAGTGCATCAACCCACTCTTGCTTGTCGCCTTCAACCGGAGTGATTGTCTTACCGAATAGAGATTCAGCTTCAACACGTTGGTCTTTCAGTGCAGATAGACAACGAGAGAATACAGACTCAGAGATAAGCGTTAGTGGAATACCTAGGTCTAGTGCGTTGATACCTGTCCACTTACCAGTACCTTTTTGGCCTGCTGTATCTAGGATCTTCTCAACTAGAGGCTCACCGTCTTCATCTTTGTAGCCAAGGATGTCAGCCGTGATTTCAACAAGGTAGCTGTCTAGCTCAGTCTTGTTCCAATCAGCGAATACTGCTTGCATCTCGTCAGCAGACATACCAAGACCGTCTTTCATGAACTGGTAAGCTTCAGTGATTAGCTGCATGTCACCGTATTCGATGCCATTGTGAACCATCTTAACGAAGTGACCAGCACCATCGTTACCAACCCAGTCACAACATGGCTCACCAGCGTCAGTTTTTGCAGAGATACCTTGGAAGATTGGCTTAACCGCTTCCCAAGCTTCAGCAGCGCCGCCAGGCATGATTGAAGGACCAAAACGTGCACCTTCTTCACCACCAGATACACCAGTACCGATGAAGTGAATGCCTTTCTCACGGCAGTGTGCTACGCGACGGTTTGTGTCTGGGTAGTTAGTGTTACCACCGTCAATGATGATGTCGCCTTCGTCTAGAAGCGGGATTAGGTTGTCGATGAACGTGTCAACAACGTCACCTGCACGAACCATAAGCATCACTTTACGTGGCGTTTCTAGCTTCTCTACTAGTTCTTCTAGAGAGTATGCACCGATGATGTTTGTGCCTTTCGCTGGACCTTCCAGGAACTCGTCTACTTTTGCAGCAGTACGGTTGTGAGCCACAACTTTAAAGCCGTGGTCGTTCATGTTAAGGATAAGGTTTTGCCCCATTACAGCAAGGCCGATTACACCGATATCACCTTTCATTGTTTCTCTCCAATTGTCTTTTATTCGACCAGCGGCCGTATTAAACGATTTTTGCCGCTGCGTCTAAATCTAAATACCATTCCGTCAGACCCGCTTTCGCTTGGATCTTCGCTGCCGGATATGGAAGTACGCGTGCTGGTGAGCTGTTAATCTCTTCGATAATGTCTGCTTTACCAGCGCCAAGTACCAAGTAACTGATTCGCTTCGCTGCTTCTAGTACGCGTGCCGTTTTCGATACACGAATTTGACCAGACTCAGGATGAGAAGCCAATACTGATAGGTTCTCATCATCGTAGTTTGTCTGACCAGGGAACAGTGATGCGGTATGACCATCTGCGCCAACACCAAGCAAGATCCAATCAAACACAGGAGTGCCATTTTCAGTTGGAATCACTTCTGCCATCTCTTTCGCAAAGCGCTGTGCTTCTGCTTCTGGCTCTTCTTCACCACGGATGCGGTGGATGTTCTCAGCAGGAATATTTACCTGTGTAAATAGTAGAGCATTCGCTTCGCCATAGTTACTTTCTGCATCATCAGGCGCAACACAGCGCTCATCACCCCACCAGAAGTGTAGGTTTTGCCATTGAATTGAAGTCGCGTAAGCTTCTGTTGCTAGTAGCTTAAACAGCATTTTTGGTGTGCTGCCGCCAGAAAGAGAGATGTGAACAGGTCGGCCCATTTCGCTAAACGCTTTCATGTCGTTAGCAAGGCTTTCTACTACCTGCTCTGCTGTTTGGTAGATCTTGTGGTTGATCATAGTTCGCAGTAGTCCGTATCTGTTAGGTTTTTACAAGGGAAACGCCATGCGCGGTTAGCTCGCTGTAGCAAGTCGTCCGCTTCTTTTGGTCCCCATGTACCACACGCGTATCCGAATAGCGCTTGTGGGTCTTGCTTGAAATCTAGAATCGGTTGCACGTATTTCCAACACGCTTCAACCGCATCGCTACGAGCAAATAGCGTTGCATCACCGTTTAGGGCATCAAGAAGTAGACGCTCATAAGCAGTTAGCATTTGGGTTTCTTGCAGATCAGCGTAGTGGAAGTTCATTTTCACTTCCTTCGCTTTAAAGCCTGCGCCCGGCTCTTTCAGACCAAAGCTCATTTGGATGCCTTCGTCTGGCTGAATACGAATAATCAGCTTGTTCTCTGGTGCGTTTTGACCAAACACTGGGTGTGGTGTCTGTTTAAAGTGGATAACCACTTCTGTCACGCGGGTCGGTAGACGCTTACCTGTACGTACGTAGAAAGGCACGCCATTCCAACGCCAGTTGTTGATGTAAGCTTTCAGGCCGATGTAAGTCTCAGTACGAGAATCGTCTGCTACGCCGTTCTCTTCACGGTAACCAGGAAGTTGTTGACCACGAACTTCAGACGCCGTGTACTGACCCAATACAAGGTCGTTGCGAAGTGCGTCTTCATCCAGTGGTTTAAGACACTGCAGCACTTTCACGACTTCATCACGCATCGCGTCAGCATTGATTTGTGCAGGTGGCTCCATACCGACCATTGCTAGTACTTGTAGCAAGTGGTTTTGGAACATGTCGCGCACCGCACCTGAACCATCGTAGTAACCGCCACGCTCTTCTACGCCTAAGAATTCTGCGCCTGTGATTTCCACGTAATCAATGAAGTTACGGTTCCACAATGGCTCAAACATAGCGTTAGAGAAACGAAGTACAAGAAGGTTTTGAACCGTTTCTTTACCTAGGTAGTGGTCGATACGGTAGATTTGGTGTTCTTGGAAGTGCTCGTGGATTTCTTTATCCAACGTACGCGCTGATTCAAGATCGTAACCAAAAGGTTTCTCGATGATCAGACGTTTCCAACCATCTTCCTCGTTGTTCAGACCGTGTGCTGCAAGGCTTGCAGGAATCACGCTGTATAGGCTTGGTGGCGTCGCAAGATAGAAAAGCGTATTACGTTGTTCGAATTGGTATTCGTCTGCCAGTTGATCTAAACGAGTCGCCAACTTGCTGTAATCTTGTGTGTCAGAAGTATTGATTGCTTGGTAATGCAGGTGGTTGATAAATGCATCAAGCGTTTCTGGCTCAGTTTTCTCCATTTCCTGAAGCGATTTCTTCAGCTTTTCTCGGTAAGAATCGTCGCTGTATTCAGTACGACTAACGCCAAGAATGGCAAAATTCTCTGGAAGCTGTTTGTTCGCATAGAGGTGGTATAGAGCAGGAATCAACTTACGATATGTAAGATCACCTGAAGCACCAAAAATAACGATGCTGCTGTTTTCTGGTATTACCATCATCTTTCCCTTAAAAACGAGGTACTTATTGTGTGCCCGGATACGGCTAAAGGATTGAGCCAACCCTATCAATGGCACCCCAAAATAGAAAATTGGTCTTACCTATTACGTTGATAGGTAAAGCCTATAGACCTAAATCTCTGCAACAACTGAGCACCTTAACCATAGTCAGGATTTCACCAATTACAGCGCATTTAGGACGCTTATGTCTCTAGAGTACAACCTTGCACTCTCTGGAGGAGATTTCCGACACGGGGGCGTATTGTCTACGACTATTTGATTTACATCAACACTTGCTGGTGCAAACGTTTAAATAATTTACACAAATGACAGTAAAGCACTGAATATTAACAAGTAATCATCATTAGATTGAAAGTTATAAAATTTAAGCAAAAACTCTAAATTGGAGAATAGTTGTTCAAACTTGCAATCCATTACATAAGTAGTGTGCGTTACGTGGAGTTTACCGTTCAATCGCTATATTGCTGAGAGTGAAACTTGAGAAGGCTGAACCGAGCTTTCTATCGGTTTGAAGATAAAGAATGAGCAGTATGTGCTAGAAAACAAAACGGTGGCTGAATAATCGCCACCGCCTAATCACCCATTTACACAATTAATATTCGCTGCTTTTACAAACAACACATGTTACCGTGTCACTTTTTTGTAACAACGCTCAGGTCGCCCTACTGTTCCATAGTTTAAGTCGGCTTCCAGTTCACCTGAACTAATCAGGTATTCCAAATAGCGTCTCGCAGTCGTGCGGCTAGCACCAATCTTTTCCCCCGCTTCGTCAGCGGTAAACATCATTTCCCCACCAAACAAAGCGCGAATCTTATCCAGTGTCACACCATCAATGCCCTTGGGTAATCGCTGCGGAGAGTTCTCTGCTGAAACACTCGATTGCAGCATCTTATCCACCAGATTCTGGTCCAAGCTTTCTGCCACATCCAATTGTTGGCGCTGAGAAATGTATTTCTGCAATGCTGCTTCTAACCGAGGGAACATCACCGGTTTGAGCAAGTAATCGACCACCCCACCCCGCATCGCTTGTTGTAGCGTATCCACATCTCGAGCGGCAGTAATCAAAATCACATCACAGGTTTGATTATTCGTACGTAGCGTATTGAGGATTTCTAATCCCGTTCCATCAGGTAAATACACGTCCATTAGCAGCAAGTCCGGCTTAAGCACTTCAAGCTGCATTTCCGCTTCCATGCGGGTTGTGGCAATGCCCACTACTTCTAAACCAGGGAGTTGGCTTAGGTATTTATGGTGAAGCTCTGCAATGGCAATGTCATCCTCAATGATCATGACTCGCGTTGCCGTATTCATACTTGTTCTTCCTTAGGCAAATACACGGTAATTCTCGTTCCATGTTCTGTATTTGGTAGCATCTCAACATAACCGTGATAACGCGTCGCCAGTTGGCTCACAAGATGTAATCCGACGCCTCGGCCTTGGCGAGACTTGGTTGAGATGCCCTTTTTCATGAGCTCTTGAGGCTCAATACTTTCTGGTAGCCCACACCCTTGGTCGACCACCTCTAAAATCACTTCGTTGCCATAGTCACTGATGGACACATCAATGCCGCGTCGCTCAAATGCAAAGGCCGATTCCTCACGAATAGCAGACAAAGTTGCGTCAAATGCGTTATCGACAAGGTTGCCAAGAATGGTTACCAAATCTTCAGCGTTTAGCCATTCCGGTAGCGGTTCTAAGCGGCTGCCTTCTTCTACCATCAGCTGTAAACCGAGCTCCCGTGCACGCTCTGTTTTGCCCAAAAGCATGCCAGCAATAAGCGGGTCTTTAATGGTGTCCCGCAAGAACTCAATCATCGCTTGGTAATGCGCGGTTTCTTGTCCAATCAGCTGCTGCACCGCCTCTAGCTCACCCATTTGAACCAAGCCACTGATAGTATTGAGCTTGTTTCTGTGTTCATGAGTCTGAGAGCGAAGTAAATCGGCATACTCTTTGGTTTGTGAAAGTTGCTCGGTCAGCTCATTGATTTCATCGCGCAGACGAAAGCTCGATACCGCACCGACAATTTTGCCATCCACAAAGATCGGCGAACGGTTCGCAATAAGGCGCTTATGATTAAGGAATATTTCGATGTCGTGATCTTCTTGCCCGGTTTCCAACACCGTATACAAATCGCTATCTCGAAGCGTATCGGTCAACGGTTTGTTGAGCGCAGCTTCTCGGTTAATACCTAGAATTTGGCATGCGCTACGGTTGATCGAGCGTAATACACCTTGCGCATCAACACTGAGCACCCCTTCTTTAATGGTGCTCATAGTCACATCCAATTCACCGTATAAGCGACCAATCTCTTCCGGCTCAAAGCCCATGATCGCTCGTTGGAACTTACGTGACGCATAGTTAGAAACCACGGCATTGGCTGCAACCACAACCAGTGCCATTACAATCAGAAAGGCCAGAAACGGCTCGATTCGATCTTGCAGACGCTCCAAGAGATAACCGACAGAAACCACCCCAATAATGTTGCCTTGCTGGTCAAAAATCGCCGCTTTACCACGAACGGAATAGCCTAGAGAACCTTGAGCAGTAGAAATATAGGACTTCCCTTCCACCAGCGCTCTTTGGTTATCACCGCCTTTCATCGGCTTACCAATACGTTCGTCGACGGGGTGAATCAGACGCACGCCATTTTTATCGCCAATCACAATAAACGCAGCACCTAACGCATCGGTCATTTCACGAAATCGCTGTTGGTATGGCTCTGGATTTTGAGATTCGATCATCTCGATGACGATGTGGGATGTCGATAAGAAACGAGCTACACCCAGTGCTTTCTCACCCATCTCTTGTTCTTGATCGAACTTAAGGTAAGTAAAGCCAGCAGCCACAAGAATAAGAAGTTCAATCAAACCCGATAGCGTCATAATAATAAGCATGCGCTTACGAAAGCTGATCCGACTCCAACTCATTGATATTTCCTTTATCTTCGCCAGTTTTCCACGTCACTGTGGCACACTTTCCTAAGTTAACACTGAGTTAACATGCTCGCTCTAATCAAATGACAAATCTGTGAACAGACGAAACGTTCTGAACGGTTTACGGTTAATTTATAGGCGCGCCGTGCTTTCTTCAGTTCGAACAGCCCCGTTCCAACACTTAGCTTTGTCACTCATGGCTCATTTAGCGCATTTATAGCCGCCGTGAATATCAAAATTCAATCATAATGCTAACGAAATAATGTTGTTATTTATTCAACATCATACATAAATTGCCATCTAAATCTTGAACGCGATCACACCAAATTTAGCGGTTTTTGAGGCGTTTTTAGACTTTCCGTCGTATAATTTTTAGTCAAGAAGCCTACTAGAGTTTCGGACAAAGAAAGCAGCCAACTGGAAGTCTATTTAACGCTCAACACTTGCGTCAGAAAATTTGAAGATACATTGATAAAAATACAAATACTGACCGTAGGACAAACACTTAGACACCATCTGCACTGCAATAACTATAAACAGAGGTGCTTTTATAGTTAGAAGGAACACCAAAACATGGAACGCGATACATTTGGAATTTGCCTGAATAAGGCCATGCTGTCAGAGAATATGTATTCAACGTTTACACACGTCAGAGCTTATGAAAAGAGTGATGCTAGCTCCGCTGATCTTAAGGTGCTGCTGTCATTCCCACAGATGAGTGGCAAAGACTTGCTGAATACAATGCGAGGTTCTCGTCAGCTTGAGTGGAGAGCAGAATTTCACTGCCCTTCCATGAAGTGAAACAGTAGAAAACACGTAATAACGCTGCGCCCAACTAAGCCCCACTTAATTGGGCGCAACATTTCTCCAACAATTCTTTTGTCCAATCACTTAACACTTTCTAATGAATACTTTATATTAGAGCTAATACTCTAAAGCAAAGTAGCCACTATGAAACAAACCGGAAAGTTCTGGATTTTGGGCCTTCTCAGCAGCTCGATTTCTCTTGCCTGTCACTCGGCTCCCATCACATTCGATGATGCATGGAAATTGTTGTTAGAAAACAACTATTCCCTTAAAGCGCAACGTGCCAATGTAGAAAGTTATGAATACCAACAAAGCGCGACAGATAACCTCAACTTACCGCAAGTAAGCATCGGCGCGAACTACACGCGTTTAGATACGGACGTCACCTTGTCCGGACAGCAGATTCTCGATAGCACTGGGCAACACATTAGCGTGCCACCTGTTTTCCAACCTATTTTTAGTGCGCTTGCGAATACTACATCGACGATCACTGAGCGTGACATCTTCTCCTCTTCTATTCGTGCTATTTGGCCAATCTTTACTGGCGGTCGCATCAATGCAGCTCAAACCGCTGCAGAAGGTAAAACGGACGAGGCAAAAAGCCAACTCGCAATGGAGCAGCAAGCTCGCTTTGAAGACCTCTCCAAATACTACTTCTCCGTTGTCCTAGCAAAAGAAGTATTGGCAACCCGCCAAGCGGTAGAGAAAGGCTTAACCAAACACCGCGACTTTGCGATTAAGATGGAGGAGCAAGGTCAAATCGCCCGTGTTGAGCGCCTTCAAGCGGAAGCTTCACTAGACAAAGCCAAAGTCGAAACACGCAAAGCTGCCAGTGACCTGAGTATCGCGCAAGCGGCTCTTGGCAAGATCTTAGCGCAAAACGATTCTGTAGAACCTTCAGAAACGCTGTTTATCAACAATAACCTGCCGCCGTTGAATGCGTTTGTTGATCAAACACTGCTGACCTACCCGGGCTTAGATTTGTTGGATGCCAAACACAAACAAGCATCAAGTCTAATCAAAGCTGAAAAAGGCAAATACTACCCAGAAGTTTACCTATACGGTGATTACAGCCTGTATGAAGACGACTCTCTTGCCAGCCAAATGAAACCGGATTGGTTAGTGGGTGTGGGCGTAAACATCCCGCTTATCGAATCCACTGGCCGTAGCGAAAAAGTAAAAGCGGCGCAAAGCATGGTCACGCAAGTCGATGCGCTAAAATCACAAGCGAAACAAGACTTGTCGCTTCTGGTACAAAAGACCTACCTAGAAGCACAACAAGCCATTGATGAAGTGCAAGGTCTAGAATCTAGTATCGCCCTTGCGGACGAGAACCTACGCTTGCGCGAAAAAGCATTCACTCAGGGCTTATCATCCTCTTTGGATGTCGTTGACGCGCAACTGTATGTCGCCAGCGTAGAAACACAGCAATCAGCGGCACGTTTCCGTTATCTGATTTCTTTAACCAAACTATTAGCACTGAGCAGCGAAATGAACAGCTTCGCTCAATACCAACATACTGCTTACGTTCCAACATCAGCATCCAAAGAGGCAAAATAAGTCATGGCAGCAAAATCTCTAAAACCCGCTCTACTATCACTTTGTGCTTTGGGTGTCGCTTCTTGGGTTGGCTACCAGTTCTACCAAGCATATCAACCAGAACCGGCACGTTTACAGGGGTTGATTGAAGCGCAGCAATACAGCATCTCTTCTAAAGTTCCTGGTCGTATTGATGAAGTCATGGTGCGCAAAGGCGATGATGTCGAGAAAGGTCAGTTGATCTTTACCCTTCACAGCCCAGAAATAGAAGCAAAATTGGAACAAGCCAAGGCAGGTGAAAAAGCCGCTGGCGCATTGGCCCTAGAAGCAGAAAAAGGTGCACGTGAGCAACAAATTCAAGCCGCAAAAGACCAATGGTTGAAAGCGAAAGCGGCTGCAGATTTGATGGAAAAGACCTACCAACGTGTAAACAACCTTTATAAAGATGGCGTAGTTGCGGAGCAAAAACGCGACGAAGCCATGACGCAATGGCAAGCATCTAAATACACCGAAAGCGCAGCGTTCCAAATGTACAACATGGCGAAAGAAGGCGCGCGTAGCGAAACCAAAGTCGCAGCAGCAGAAAAAGCACGCATGGCGGCTGGCGCAGTAGCGGAAGTAGAAGCGTATGCCAAAGACACGCAAATCTACAGCTGGTTTGATGGTGAAGTCTCTCAAGTTTTACTGCAAAGCGGCGAACTTGCACCTCAAGGCTTCCCGGTTGTGACGGTTATTGATACCCAAGATTCTTGGGCAACACTGAACGTACGCGAAGATTTGCTCAAACACTTCACCAAAGGCACGACCTTTAAAGCTTACCTACCAGCATTGGATAAAGACGTTGAGTTTAAAGTCACCCATGTTGCCGTAATGGGCGATTTCGCTACATGGCGCGCGACAGACGCATCGAAAGGTTTTGATCTTCGCACATTCGAAGTGGAAGCTCGCCCTACCCAACCAGAGCCTGAGCTACGCATGGGCATGAGTGTTGTGGTTGAGCTGTAATCGCGTTGGCTTAAGATTATGACGATTCAAATCTCACAACGACAAATCCTGCGGCGCGATAAGTGGTTATTATCTTGCCTGACATGGGTGCCGATCTTATTGGCCGTCACTATTTGGGGTGTTTTCTCTGCAGGTATTGCAAGAGATCTCCCTATCGGTGTGGTTGATTTGCAGCACTCGCAGTTGTCACGCAAGATGATTCAATCTCTTGATGCCTCTTCCACTCTTTCTGTTGATTTCCACTACAGCAGTTCGACAGAAGCGAAGAACGCGATGATCGAGGGTGATATCTACGCTTATGCTGTGATTCCCCCTCAATTTGACCAAGACATTCTTTTGCATCGACAACCACAGCTATCTGTCTTCTTTAACAGCCAATACATTTTGGTTGCCAAGTTGATCAACTCGGCAGTCGCGCAGTCTCAAGGGTATTTTGATGCGCAGCTAGAAACCATGGGTAACTTAGCAAAGGGGAATACCACAACGCTTACTGCCGTTGGTCAAGCAGTGCCGATTTCGACTCAGATTACGGCTCTATTTAACCGCAATACCAACTACGCTCAGTTTTTGGTGACAGCGATTGTTCCGGCGATCTGGCAGATCTGTGTCGTAGTCAGCACCATTTTGATCCTCGCGGCGCATTTTCGCCTTTATGGTAACGGCAACAATAGTTTTGCTTTCTTAGGCGAGCGCCCTTTCACTCGACTAAGCAAAATTCTAAGCCAGTACATTCCTGTCTTTATGGCACAAGGCGCGCTGTTCTTAGTCTGGTTCTACATGGTGCTTGATTGGCCGATGGAAGGCAGTTATCTGGTGATGCTATTAGCGCAGTTCGTAACGACTATCGCATGCATCATCATGGGAGCCTTGTTCTTCTTCCTATCGATGGACCCAGCTCGCGCGATGAGCTTTGCTGGCGCATTTACCGCGCCTAGCTTCGCGTTTATGGGTATTACTTTCCCCGTTTCAGACATGAATGCTCTTGCCCATGCATGGAGAGGATTGCTGCCAATTACGCATTACATCGAAGTTCAAGTGGACCAAGCAAGCTACGGCGCAAGTGCGGCACAATCTATCGGCTCACTCTGGCCGATGGTTGGGTACATTATCCCGCTACTGATGACGGCAGCTTTATTAGCAAAACATCGCAACACAGCTTTGCTAAACAGCGCATCTTCAACAGATAGCAAACAGGAGGTTGTATGACACTGTGGCAACTGATTAAAACAGAACTTCGCTCAGTGATGACCAACCCTGTCGTGGTACTGACGGTCTTTGGTGGCGTGGTATTTTACTCCTTCTTATACCCACTTCCATACGCACAACAAACACCGAGGGAACAGCCAATAGCGATTGTGAATCTCGATGGAAGCCAAACCAGTCTAACCTTAGAGCGCATGGTCGATGCCACGCCTCAGGTTAAGGTAGTGACACGTTTACATACTATTGCCGATGCGAAACAAGCATTCTTAAACCGAGAGATAACTGGCTTCTTGGTGATTCCAGAACACTTCTACAAAGACTTGATGCTTGGCAGCAGCCCTACTCTGGCTTATGCCGCCGACGCTTCTTACTTCTTGGTGTACGGCACAGTCGTCGAAGGTTTAGCACAAGCTGGTGGTACGCTTGGCGCTCAAGTTAAAGTAAGCAAGATGGTAATCGATGGTGTGCCACTGAGCATGGCGAGCCATGACTACTCTGCAATCAAACTCAACATGAAACCAACCTTCAACCCAACCATGGGCTACATCGAATACGTGGTGCCAGCGGTGTTTGTATTGATCCTTCAACAAACGTTGATCATGGCAGTCGGGTTGCAAACCGGTACTCAGCGCCATGGTCGTGGGTATTGGTCACAAGTGCCAACAGGCGCTCTGTTGCTGGCCAGAACCTTGGTCTTCGTTGCTATCTACTACTTGCTCAGCGCCTACTATTTTGGCTTCAGTTTTGAACGCTTGAACGTCAATCATGTTGCCAATGCCGGTGAATTGTTGACCTTGCTGTTGCCGTTCTTGCTCGGCTGTTGTGGATTAGGTTTATGGCTCGGTTACTTGTTACCAAGACGCGAGTTGGTGACATTGGTCGTGCTGGTTAGCTCAATGCCATTAATCTTCTTAGCAGGCTTTATTTGGCCGGTTGAGTCGATTCCTGCCCCGCTGCTTTGGTTTGCTGATTTGAGCCCGAGCACGTGGGCAATCAAAGGCTTTTTAGCACTCAACCAAATGGGCGCAACGTGGCAACAAGTCGCTAAACACTGGACCGCACTTTGGGTGCTTACAGTACTTTGGGGTGGCGTTGCTTACTGGATTGCCAAACGCAACACCAAACCAGTAGTAACAGAAAGCTTAGGTTAACGGCTTTTCATCCAATTAAGAAAGGGGCTCACGTAGCCCCTTTTTGTTTGTGTCGATGTTCTAGTGACTCAGTTGAACAGAACAGTTACTGGCTCGTTTTTGGACAGAAGCGAGCTAAGTTATTTGTGGTAGCTCGCCAATATAAGATTAGTAAAAGTAAGTTAAAACCCTAGAAACAATTGGCTCCCATTCGCGAGACTTATTTCCTTAAAGCTCAATAATCTCACATTCTCGAGCAAATTTTCTTTCAATAAGATTTGTCTTTAGTCTGTTTACATCGGAAGTGTATATCACATGGGCAAGGCTACTCTTCGCTCGTGTAGATGTAACATAGAACAGCCGTCGAGTGCGCTCCAAACCAGTTTCTTCACCCGCATCCTGCTTTTTCTTACTACTTTGAGAAAGTTCCTTTACGCCAAAATACTGCTCGTAGGAAAATAAGAACCCGCCGGCTTCATCATCATCCATGATAACCATAACACGATCGAATTCGTTTCCCTTCACGCCTTGATGGGTGCGAAAGATTGAGTTCTCCTCAATGTATTCTTTATAGTTCCGAATTTGAAAGAAATCAGTCTCTAAGGCTTCAGCCCAAGCAGAAATCTCGCTGTCATCCCACTCTTCAGGTTCCGGTTCAAACTCCAGTATGACTTTCGCTTGATCTAGCTTTGATTCAACCACGCGTTCTTCAGTGGTAGCTACAAAAGACTGCAATTTCGCTGGAATTCTTAGGAGATTATGCTCAGCAAGCACTTCTAGAACTTCACGAAAGCTAACCTTATCATTTGAAACCACACATCTAAACGCATGTTCTGCTGCTCGGGCAAGAGCTAGCGGATCATCCTTGTGAGCATCAAGCACACTGGCTTCCAGAAGCGGCGACTTCGTTTCCCTTAAGATAGACATCAATTCAGCTCGGTTTTTCTTCAAACTCGCCTCAGCAATAGGAAAAACAATGCCAGCAAAAAAATTCAGCTCTGTATTTTCACCTTCAGAAATCCGATCTTTAATTTTGCCTGATTTTGAAAGCTTGTCCCAAAGAGCATCAAAACCAAGCCGACGACCAGCCATCTTATGTTCCAGAAGTAAGATAGCTGTTTCTTTTGATTGAATATCTATCCAGTCAGCGTCGCCCGTAACTTCCGCCATAGTCTCACGAATTTTCAATTCGATGTCATCTTTATCCGAAACACCTTGCTGTAATAAGAAATATCGTACGTAACCTTCTGCAGCTCCTTCTCGGGCATACTGTTTCCGTTCATCACCTGCATTACGTATTTGATTGCCTAGCCCAACGATACGTCGAGCTGAACGATGGTTCATTTCCTTATTGAAAGTGATCCAATCGCTTGGCTTTGTGTTGCCTAGTTCGGGTTCACCCCCACCAAAGATGCGCTGCATCGTATCTCCAAACAAGCCGATGACAACTTTATCCGATTTGGTATCTTGCAGCTCAAAAAATGCACTGACTACATCTTTGTTGGTATCCTGACTTTCGTCGAGAAATATAAAAGGGAACTTATTTACTATTACTTCGGCCATCATCTGCTTATTAATCAAAAAAGTTGAGAAAATTTTTAAGACATCTGCATGCGACAGCGAATTCGGGGAGGAGTTAACTCCATTTGGGTCGTAAATAAAAGATCTTGGTTCTGCTAGCCATTCCATTTTTTTAGTCAAGCGGATGATATCTCTTTTTCGAGCATCAGAGGCCTTGCCTGCTCGACCTTTCCGTTCTTTTTCTTCAAGATCTTTTAAATCAGTGGGGATTTTTTCCAAGTACCACTTGCGAATATCCTCATTGAAACCAGCAATAGCGGACCAGCAAAAACTATGAATCGTCGAAACCGCAAAGATTGGGCTTTGTTCAATCCGATCTTTTATTTCATCGGCAGCGTTGTTCGTAAAGGTCACAACAGCAATTTGCTTTCCCTTAAGAATAAAGTCATCAGAATATTGAGCTTTCAGGAATTCTAGAGCCTTTTTCAGGGAGTAGGTTTTGCCTGACCCCGCCCCTGCGAAGGTGATGAAGCTTTTTCCCGAACCAATACTCAGACACTCACGGATACCTTCATCAACTTTATTATCATGATCGATAGGTTTGGTTCCAGCCAAGTAAAATTGCTCTGACATAATTTCCCCCTACGCTTTTGGTGACAGTTGATCTTGCAACCACGTAAGACCATCGCTCATATATTCTGGGGGATTGAAGCTATTCGCCTCATTATCCGCAAGATGAAAGAGGCAATTGAAGGCAAAGTCACCCTTCTTTAAACCTTGCACATAGTCAAAAAGTGACTTCGACAACGGTTCCGTGCCGTTTTCAAAACTAGTTTTCGCATCTTTGAGCTTTTTAATGTTCTGGAAATAATCATCCTCGAAATTCGCCAAAATCAACGCATCTTCAAAAGTTCGGGATAAAATCTTTTCCCCAGAAATCTGTGTTGGTTTTTGATAGGCAACATAAAGAGGTGCATCTCCACTTGTTGTTGAATGCTCCGCTTGAGGTAAGGCCACCAAGTCATCTAGCGCTTCTTTCTTTGGATGCCATTTCTTCAAGGTATCATTATTAGTTTTTTGAACTGACTTCTGTTGCGGGAAACAAGACTTCCCTTCATTATTGACAGAGTCAAGATCTGTCAGCACTAGAGTTGCAACTCCAAGCTTCTCGACTAAATTTCTGTACTTGTGCGTGTGCGCACCGTTCACCTCAAGCATAGAGATGTACCGACTCGACAACTTCGGGAAGCTCTTGGAAATAAATTCAGGCACAAGAAGGCTCTCTGCTTGGCCTTCAACAAAAATAACGCCATCGGCAAAGAAGATGTCACAATGAGTGAGCTTCAAGTGTTTTCTAACAAATAACAGCTCATCTTTTGCCTTCGCAAAAAGCTCTGACATGTTTGCAATTGATGTATGATCCATTTTGATGGACTTATTCGCATCATTTCGTCGGAAGTAACGTAAATCTTTGAAATCAATATCGTTGATAATATGACTAGAGTGGGTACTAATCACGAGCTGTGTCTGGTATTCAGACTTATCTTTTTTGGTTGCCTTGTCGCGCAAATCGGGGTGGTTCCGCAAAGTATCATAAGCTTTCGATACAAACACGCGCTGAACCTGAGCATGAAGATTAACTTCCGGCTCTTCGAGTAAAACTAAATGGATTGGTTCTATCTGATCCTCGACTTTATCCTCAGATAAAGCCGACTTTCCTACGCGCATCCATTTATCACGAAACTCTAGAAGCCTAAAGGTCAGATATATAAGATTTTGGTAGCCAAGGCCTAAGTAGCTTTCGGGAAGAAACTCTTCTTCATTTGTATCAAAACGATATCGGACCGATGAGGATTTTTGCAAAGCATCCGTGCCGCTAATTTTCGCAGCAATTTCAACAGTCGGATTGCCGCCGATACCGGGATATCCCATGCTCTTCAGTTCTTCGAATGGTGCATTGAACTGCTCGTTCAACCTACTGGTAAACCCCTCTTCTAGTTTTTGCTGGTGTCCCAAGACCTCAAGGTCTTCTGGCTCAGGAAAATCTTCGGGGTTCAAGATACGATCGTAATATCCTCGAAGTAGCTTATTGAGCCGCTGCTTTTCCGAATATGGTCCTTTTGGCTCCGTTTTATCTTCATCACCAGAGCCGCGTTGCTCAGATTGAACATCGACTCTGATTAACTTTTTCAAAGCGTCAGATTTTAGGGGCTGCACAACCTCTTTCGAAGTAGGCTCGACTCCTTTACTCAAAATGTAATGCTTTTGCTTAATGAATTTACTGAGGTTACGACCTTTCTCCAAGAAATCACATAGATCTTTGGGCCACAAACTTACTTTACCTGTATAGTTGGATACAACGCCTCTCATATCAACAAACTCACGACACAGTTTAGAAATATCGGTTGCTTCGTAAGTTATGCGAACAAATAACGCCCCACCGCGCCATTCCAGATCTGGCAGGATGTCACGAACCTTGTATGCCTCATTCACTTCCGCAGTAATCTCTATGTCTAAACTCGGCAGTAGACTAATAAGAACATCCGATAGTTCCTGCATTTTCTCGCTAGTAGGGAATTCTTGTTCGATTTGTTTGCCTAGCTTTTGGATTTCCTTCCAATTACGCTTCGATATATCTCGAAATTTTAGATTATCTGGGCTTTTCAGGAAGGTGTGTAGCGCCCCTATACAGGACGTTTTTCCACTATTATTAGCTCCGACAAGGACAGTTGTTTTATCATCGAGCACCAAGTTGACATCGGCTAGTCTTCGGTAGTTTTTCAAAGCGAAAGAGGTGATTTTCATATAACAAAACCTAAAAACAGAAAAGGGGCTTTCAAAAACATAGTCCTGTAATTCTGAACGGATAAACGTCAATGAGAGCAATAATTTACAACATATCGTTGTTTCTTCCTCCTATTCTGCTCGCCTTAAGTAAGCAACTCAACGTATATCAGCAAACTGTGTGACGGCTCAGCGCATAATGAGAATGAACCACTGCAAAACTGATTGAGTAATAGTCTATCGTTTCATTAATATTGATAAGGCAAGGTTCAATTAACAAAATGTGAAATACCCTTTACTCTAACAAGGAAAGGACAAAAAACGATTTAGCTCCACAGAACTAAACCGTTTCTATCAGGTTTGAAAAAGGGTCTTCAAACTATAAATCGTACTATGAGCTTACCTAACGAAAACTTGGAATAATCGCTGGTATCCCTGGTAGTAGACCAACCAATGCCATTACGCTCGTTAACACAACAAACATAATGCCAGGCAACACCCAACGGCTCATTTTACTCAGTTCCCCACTACGCTCTTTACAGCCGACTAAGCCTAAATTATCTAGCAACATGGTGAGAGACCAGCCAAACGCAGGGTTAACGAGCGCTGAAGAAAATACAACTATTGCCGCCGATTGCGTGGTTTTCCCTTCACGCGTCATTTCCATTCCTGCTTCTAGCAAAGGAACAAATACCCCAACAATGAGCGCAACACAAAGTACAGGTTGCCAGATCGCTAAGTCCATTGGGTAGCCCCAAACGGCAGCGATGATACAGAACAGCGCCGTTAGTAACGCGCCGGCAGGAATAGGACGTTTAGCGATAGCCGCCGGAACGATGTAAGTTCCCCACGAAGACGTAAAGTTAGTACCACCGAGCAAAGAGCCGAACGTCTGACGAATTGAAGCGGTAGTCATCGTATCGTCGATGTTCATATGTACTTTTTCTGTACGTTCTGGATAGCTGATTTTTTGAAACACTTGATGCCCTAAAAAATCTGGCGACCACATGGCTACGGCTAAAATAGCGAAAGGCAGTACGACCATGAAATGTTCAATCGTCGGTAACCCTAGCATCCAGCCCGTATCTTCCCCCCACCAATACATCGGGTTCATATTGGGTAAGCCGGGCTCGGTTTGAAAAGAAAACGGAGCGCCCATAGCAAAAGCTAAAGTACCGCCTAGTAAGCAACTAAGAGGGACGGCTAGCCAACGCTTACGAAAGTGTTCCAGTAATGCATATAAAATAATGGTGCAAAAGATCACGACGAAAGCGATGTGATTCATCCCTATTCCCTCTGCCCAAGCGAACAGCTTTTTCACTTGAGAGACGGTTCCAACAAAGCCTAGGTAGAGTAACAAACCGCCACACACGCCTTTACTGGTGAGATTTGCCAGCATACTGCCACCTTTACTGATGGCTAACAGTATGCCAAAGGCGCCAATCAGCAGACCAAAGGCCATAGGGTGCCCACCAGCAGCAACGACGATAGGGATTAATGGGATCAGTGGGCCGTGTGTACCCGCGAGGTTTGCGGTCGGCAGTAGAAAGCCTGAAAAAAGAATTATGAAAACAGAGGCGATGAGCAGTTCATAACGAACATTTTCTAAAATAAAGCCTTCATTCAGCCCTAGCGCTCCGGCAAAGGTTGCTGCGATGGCTCCCACCATAACAACTTTACCAATGGTCGCGGCCATCGCTGGGATGGTGTCTTCTACCTCGAAGCGATAATCTTTAAACGGCAAATTGGGACGCCAACGTTTAGGCGCCATGATTTGCAGCTCGTGCTCTAAATATTGTTCTCGGGACTCAAACTCCGAGCTTGGTTTATGTTGTTGTTCATAAGTGAGTTCATCCTCACTGGCTTTAGGCTTATCTGTTCCAATATGTACGGACTCTAAAGTGCTGCTCATTGTGATTCCTTTCGTTCACACTCTAAGGTGTGTTATTCCAACCAACGTTGTCTACTCACTAAACGAAGATTAAGCGAGTCGTTGTCTATAAATTCTCTGCTACAAGAACTCGATGACTGATCTTTATGAACTCTTAAAATTCAGCTGCTAGTACCTTATACCAAACGAAAAAATACAAATAGTCTCAGTTGGTTAGACATTAGTCGTAGGGTTCGGGCTAACGGTATGAGCTTTGTGATGAAGGAAGAATTAGCACGGGGAGATCTTGTTCGTATCCTACCCGATGTGCACGATTTAGAGATCCCGATTTATACGGTGTACCAAGAGAAAGCCGTGATGCCGTTACGAGTACGAACACTGATTGAGTTCTTAAGACAAAAGACTGATGCGTTTCAGTAACACCATATCTCGCAAAGGGAAATATTGTTAACACCATCACACTGAGAGGTTTGTAGAATCCAATTGCATAATTGACCTAAGTCAACGAACCATTCGTTTATATTCTTTACATATTTGTAAATGAAAGGTGACCAACTGCTTGGGAAGCTAGCAAAATCAAATCGTGCAAAGTTTGGGCGTTTTTAACATCGTTTTTTGCCATAAAAACCATCGATTTTTTGCATTTTATCGAATAAAACGATTGCTATACCGTGGCTTTCAGAGCGTACCAACACGAAGTACGCCGCCCTAGTGAGAGTGAATAAATCACTTAAAAAGGAAGTTATTATGAAAACTCTTATAGCAGTGAGCGTCTTGTCAGTCCTATCTTTCGGTGCCTATGCAGAGCGCCAATCAACAGAGCCCATCAAGGTAATCGAACCAGTTGCTGGACTTGATGCGAAGAAAGTAGAACTGGGTAAAACGTTGTGGTTTGAACCTCGTTTATCCGCCTCCAACACCATTTCTTGTAACTCTTGCCATAACATCGCAAAAGGTGGCGTCGATAACCTACCTAGCTCCATTGGTCATAAATGGGCAATTGGCCCTATCAATTCACCAACGGTGTTTAACTCGGATTTGAACTTTGTTCAGTTCTGGAATGGACGCGCAAAAGATTTGCAAGAACAAGCAGCTGGCCCTATTGAAAACCCACTTGAGATGGCCTTTAGCCACCAGCTTGCGATCGACACGCTCAAGTCGATTCCTCAATACCGCGAGTGGTTTAAACAAGCCTACGGCAGTGAGACGATCACCATTGATAACGTGACTGATGCAATTGCGACCTTTGAGCAAACCTTACGTACACCAAACGCACCGTTCGATCTTTGGTTGAAGGGCGACGATAACGCACTAACAACAGCGCAGGTCGAAGGCTACAACTTGTTCAAAGCGAAAGGTTGTACAGCGTGTCACAGCGGCCCTCTCGCCGGTGGTCAAATGTACCAAAAGATGGGCTTAGTGAAGCCGTTTGCAACGGATAACCCAGATGTTGGGCGTAAGGCGATCACGGGTAATGATTTCGATAAGTTTGTCTTTAAAGTACCGACACTGCGCAACATCGAACTCACCTACCCGTACTTCCATGACGGTTCGGTTTGGGATCTAGAAGAAGCAGTCGCCATGATGGCTGATCTTCAGCTTGGTCAAAAATTGACGAAAGAAGAGTCGGTCAAAATCACTGAGTTCTTACGCTCATTAACGGGTGAGCAACCAGAAGTGACGCTACCTCATCTACCACCGTCAACTAACGAGACGGCACGTCCAAATATCTAACTCGGTCGCACATAAACACAAAGGAGCCGGCTTTGGCTCCTTTGCTTTGGTTTGCCTATATACATAGGTGTGAATTAGCTCGCTGCGACTAATTGGCTCATCACTTCCACAAATCGTTCTGGTTGCTCTAGCATTGGCGTGTGAGCCGATTCAGCAATGATCTCGAGCTTCGTATCTGCCTTTCCAAAATCGATCTGATCCCATGAAAAGGGACGATAAACCACGCCCCTTCTTTTCTATTAGCAGCTAACCGTTGTCTAACAATGAACTATCGTCAATCAACTTCAAGCAACATTCGCCGACTTACTTGTATCGCTGCCTTGTTCAAAGAACTCTTTATGTAGCGCGCAAATCGCTTCTTTATACTCGTCGTCACTCACAACAAACTGCACGTTAACGTTTCTCATTGATGAGTGGAGAGCAATGGGTGTCACGTCGCGATTCATCAGTGCAAAAACGCCTTTAGCTAACGTCTTATTAGTATCGATTTGAGAACCGATTGCAGAGATGAGCGCTACCATGCGTCCATTAATTGAAGCTTGTGGGTAGCGTTTCTCTACTTTGTAACGCACCTTGTTTAAGCTATCTACACTGCCACCTAGGTAATAGGTGATCGAATTTGCGTTCATTTCCTTCCCTATGAGATTGACGCGAGCATCAGCGATTATCTCCATCAACTCGTAGCTAACGTTGTCTACCTTTCCAACCATAGTTTGATCAAATAGGTGAAGCGCAAATACCTTCTGCTTACCGGCAATGATTTCAATGCGGTCGCTTTCTGGGCGGTAATCAGCAGAGATCAGTGTTCCTTTATGTTCTGGTTCAAACGTATTTTTGACCTGTAATTCAATCCCACTTTCGCGCAGTCCTGCCGCCGCATTTGGGTGAATCGCTTCCATACCCAGATTCGCTAACTGATCGGCCACATCATAATTGGTCGTTCCAATTGGATTGACACACTCAACACCAACAACCCTTGGGTCGGCAGAGCTTAAATGGTACTCCTTATGAATTATCGCCAAATCGGCTTTGGTTGTTGCAGCAATTCGGCTAAAGGTCATTTCGCTGTAACCACGATCATAAGTGTGCATCAGCCCTTCTTTGCAATACGCATAACCCGTCACGATTGGTAGCTCTTGAGTCACATCTATCTCTTCAAACGCTTCACGTATCGTCTCATCTAAACTGCGAGGCTGTTGGTTATCCCAACCGGATAGGTCAACAAAGGTCGAGTTAATACCCATGTTCTTTAGCTTTAAGGCGGTGTTATAAGCACTGTGAGCTTCGCCAATGGATGAAAGAAACTCACGAATTTGCGGTAAGTATTGGCGCAGAGAAAACTGCCCGTATTGGCAAGTTTCTAGGATATTGGTTACGCATATTTTTGCTTCTGAAATACGAGAACGAATGAACTTGTCCGCGCGCATACGATTCATGGGATCGGCAAAAATATGTTCGTTTGTCAGCAGCATACGGCTTTCAACATACGCTAGTGCGTCTTGCCAAGCTTCATCTCGTTTAGCGATAAGCTGATAGACACCGGGCTTACTGGTCTTTTTACATTCCAATAGAGCATCTGTCATTCCGCCATAAGCAGAAACAACAAAAATACGGTTATATGGGTTTTGTGGGCGAAGGAGAATGTTGTCGAGTACAGCATCGAATGCTGTCATAGATGTACCGCCGATTTTTTCTACGGTAAATGTCATGAGGGGGCCTTAATGATTGGTAATTTAAAAGAATGGATAAGAAAAAGGGGTGAAACATCACCCCTCTAAAACATCAGTGGGCTAGTCCACCAGCGGATAAACGCCATTTTCGTCGTGAACTTCCGCACCCGTGATTGAGGGATTAAACACACACGCCATGACCATTTCTTTGTTTTTATAGGCGCGTAAGTAATGTTCGTCATGTTTATCTAGAATGTATAACGTACCCGGTTTGATTGGGTAAGTTTCACCGCCAACGACTTCAATTTCCCCTTCTCCACTCATGCAAAATACAGATTCCAAATGGTTCTGATAATGAATGTGTGTTTCGGTTCCTTCGTATATCGTCGTGATATGGAATGAAAAGCCCATGTTGTCGTCTTTCAATAACATACGGACACTTTCCCAGTTATCAGACACAACTCGTCTTTCGCTATTGCGACACTCATCGAGAGTTCTAACGATCATATTTCTTTCCTTGCTATGATGCTTGTTTGAAAAGTTTGCTTGCGATGGCTTCAACCGAGCCCTCGAAGATATTAAGCCCTTGGGTAAGTTCGGCTTCAGAAATGGTCAATGGGCAAAAGAACTTCACCACCTCATCATTTGGTCCTGCGGTTTCAATCACCATTCCGTTCTCAAAACACGCTTTTGCAATATCACCAGAGATTTCACCGTTCTTACATTCAATACCAATCATCATCCCGCGACCTTTACGTTGTACAAACATCTCTGGGAATCGTTTTACCGATCGCTGAATGACTTCATCAACCATGCTCGAACAACGTTTGATATGCGCTTCAAAATGGTCATTTGACCAATATGTTTCGATTGCTTTCGCTGCTGTCACAAACGCATGATTGTTGCCACGGAATGTGCCGTTGTGCTCGCCTGGTTTCCATTTGTCCAACTCAGGTTTTAGCAAAACAATCGCCATTGGCAGACCATAACCACCGATGGATTTCGACAGCGTTACCATATCTGGCTTAATGCCCGATGGCTCAAAACTAAAGAATGTGCCTGTTCGACCACAGCCAGCTTGGATGTCATCAACAATTAATAAAATATCGTGAGCTTTGCAAAGCTTACTGAGGCGCTGCAACCATTGGTTCGACGCTACGTTGAGGCCACCTTCGCCTTGTACCGTTTCTAATAAAACTGCAGCCGGTTTGTCCATGCCTGCCGAGTTATCTGACAACATGGTTTCAAACAATTTGAGGCCATCAATATCTGCGTAACCTTCGAAAGGAATACGAGTAACGTTGTTTAAACTAGAACCCGCCCCTTGGCGATGGTGTTGATTACCCGTTGCTGCAAGTGCGCCTGCCGTACAACCATGGAAACCGTTTGTGAAGGCAACGATACTGCTGCGTCCCTTCACTTTTTTTGCCAACTTGATTGCAGCTTCTACGGCATTGGTTCCGGTTGGGCCTGTGAACTGAACTTTGTAATCCAACCCTCTTGGTTCAAGAATGTATTGATTCAGTGCTTCAAGAAAAGCGGCTTTGGCTTCTGAATGCATGTCCAAGCCGTGTGTAATGCCATCCATTTCAATGTACTCAAGGAGCGCTTGCTTAAGTACTGGATTGTTATGACCGTAATTTAGAGATCCCGCTCCAGCAAGGAAATCGAGGTAGCGTTCGCCTTGTTCTGTTTCTAACCAGGTACCTTTTGCTTTACGAAAGACGACTGGAAAACTGTTCGAGTATGAACGTACGTTGGATTCCTGCTTTTTGAAAATATCCATGATAAGACCGTTATTTGATTCCTATTTTGTGGGGATTACTTGAGGGGAATACGATACAGATACTCGGTATCGTGCTTGCCTTTGAAATGATCCTTTTCATCCAAGAAAGTCGTCACTTCGCCAGCGTTTCCATGTTGAGCATCGAGCTTTTTAAATAACGCCCAAGATGCATCATTGGATTTAGTGATTGTGGTTTCGATTGCGTTGATGTCTTCTAGCCCTTCTCGCTTTAGTAAGCGTTCAAGCATTTGAGACGCCAAGCCGTTTCCTCTGAAACGAGGGGCAACCGCAACTTGCCAAATGAACAGCACGTTAGGCTCATCCGGCTTTTGATAGCCAGAAACAAACCCTGCAATCTCACCTTTGTGCTCGACCAAAATACAAGTTTTGCTGAAATGACTAGATTGAAGAAAATTACAATATGAAGAGTTCATATCGAGCGGCGGACAATCTGCGATCAAACCATAAATATCATCGCCATCAGACACGACAGGTTCACGAAAAATCCATTTTTTGCTTGGGTCTTCTCCAATCTCTGGATACATAACCCAAGGGGCTGAGGTAATCATGTGTAGATACATATCCTTCGTACACTAATTAAATTTCCTTTTTATTATGCACACTGATTGTGCATAGAAATCAAACAAAGCCGCTTAAAAACCCTACTTATTTGATCTATGTCGCACTAATACCAAATGGGCATGACTTTAAAAATAGTTTGAGCTCTAATTTATTTATAGGGTAAAAAATAAATTGAAGCCAAATGAGCAAAACATCGTCAATTTCGCACTGGGGAATTGTTTCGAGTAGGAAGAAAGTTGCAGTAGATTGATGGCTAAAGATGAAGAATTCAGATAAGAAAACGGCACGCCGAAGCATGCCGTTTTTTGTTGTTATGGAGGAAGCTTAAATCACGCTTTCGCTTTCTTCATTGATTTTGATGTTGGGCGAGGCTCATCCATCAAACCTTTCACTAGAGATACCGTTGCAACCAACAATACGATAGTGAATGGCAGACCGGTTGTTACCGCCATCGCTTGTGCAGCCGCGAGACCACCACCAAGCATTAGCGCGATTGCAACTAAGCCTTCGAACGTACACCAGAACACGCGTTGAGGTGTTGGCGCATCTACTTTACCGCCCGCTGCAATCGTATCGATTACAAGAGAGCCAGAGTCCGCTGACGTGATGAAGAACACCACAACCAGAATAATACCTACGATAGAGGTGATTTGAGACAGTGGCATCACATCTAGCATGGCGAACAGTTTAAGTGGAAGCTCTGCGTCAAATACCGCTTGGTAACCATCGTTCACGTATTGGCTGATCGCTGTACCACCGAATGCCGTCATCCATAATACACACACGGTTGATGGGATCAGGATTACACACACGATGAATTCACGAACTGAACGGCCACGAGATACACGCGCGATAAACATACCTACGAATGGTGACCATGAAATCCACCAAGCCCAATAGAACGCCGTCCAACCTTGAGAGTAGTTCACGTCTTCGCGGCCGAATGGCATTGAAAGCGCTGGAACGTTCGCTAGGTAAGACATGATGTTCTCGAAGAAGCCAGTCATGATTGCGAGTGTTGGACCTACGACGATCACGAACAAAAGCAATAGCGCCGCTAAACCCATGTTGATTTCAGACAGACGTTTTACACCGCTATCCAAACCAGCAACAACCGAGATCAAAGCAAGTGCTGTGATGATCACGATAAGCACAACTTGCGTCGTATCTGTCATTGGTACACCGAACAGGAAGTTTAGGCCTGTTGCTGCTTGTGATGCACCGTAACCAAGAGACGTCGCAAGACCGAATACCGTCGCGACTACCGCTAGGATATCAATGATGTGACCAGTCCAACCCCAAACGCGCTCGCCAAAAAGAGGATAGAAAATAGAACGCATCGTTAGAGGTAAGCCCTTGTTGAACGAGAAGATCGCCAAACCAAGTGCCAATAGTGCGTAGATTGACCAAGGGTGAAGTGCCCAGTGGTAAATCGTTGCTGCCATACCAAGTGCAGACGCCGCGGATGTATCACCTTCTGCTGCACCTAGTGGAGCCCAGTCAGTACGAACACCATTCTCAACGTTCACACCGCCAAGAGCAGCACTGAAGTGAGACATAGGCTCAGATACGCCAAAGAATACCAGACCGATACCCATACCAGCCGCGAACAGCATCGCTAACCAACCTGCGTACGTGTAATCCGGAGTTGCTTCTGTACCACCGATACGAACGCGACCAAGTGGTGTTACGATCAGGATCAAACACACTACGACAAACACGTTGCCCGCAGATAGGAAGAACCAATCAAGGTTAGAAACAAGCCAACCACGTAGACCCGCGAAGAACGGCTCAACTTGTTGTCTGAATGTCAGTGTTAACACTACGAACAGGATGATCGACATACCTGAAATAGCAAACACACGGTTGTGAATATCAAGTCCAAAAGGACCTACTTTTAGCGCGACGTTATCCTGACCGATCTGGTAATCAGTATCGATCGGGTTCACTTTACCGTCGGGGCGTTGGATACCGCCATTGTTGTCGGTGCTCACGATTTATCTCCTTAAAATGCGTGACCAAATTAAAATCTGTGTAGGACTTTGAGTGATGGCTTTCTTGCGTCACTTGCTGCAAAGCTTATTTGCGATCGTTACGTCGCTTTTAGAAGGGTTGCTCTACTTTGTAATTTTAGCGTTAATCGTCCTGATATAGCATTGCATTTTGTTATCAGGACGACTAATAAAATTTATCGCCAATTCATAGACGATGTGGATGAGTTATTGCCATATCACGGACAGTTGCATGTCACCATCAAAGTGATACTGCAACTGGGCTTGAAGCAACTCAGCAGTAGCAAGAGCGTCAGTCAGCGCATGGTGTGGCTGATAAGCAGGCAAATGGTAGCGCTCACGCGCGTGGCCGAGTCGTACAGAACCGGGCTTTTTACCCTTGAGCTTATTTAACCAACCTTCACACTCACGACGTTGAATCGCGTATTCAATGTCCAACGTATCAACGACTGGAAATTGAATCCCCTCACCCACACTGTTTAACAACGCATTATTGAAGAATTGACGCTCGATATTTTTGTAGTGCACCACCACAATCTTTCCGGCTAACTCATCAAGAATGGCATCCAGAATTTGTTCAAGTTGCGGCGCATTCTTCACTTCGGAATCGGTAATACCGTGGATCACCACTGATTCTTCATTCAGTTCTCGATTTGGATTCACCACCCAATGATGAGAGCCGCTGCACTGCACTCGCCCTAGCGTAAATGGCACCAAGCCTATGGTGAGAATGGCATCTTCCTCGGCGTTTAAACCCGTGGTCTCAAAATCGACGGAGACAAACGGTACCTCTTTTAATGGCGTATCACCATTCACAATAGGCGTAGAGTAATAACGTTTTAATCGAGTATCGTTCGCTTGCTCGGCAAGTTGCTCGAAGAAGATCGGCCAATCAGGTGTCTGGCTGGTATCAAGCAAATCAGTGATATCTTGCTTTTGTTTTGAAAACCACATCATTTGCCACTTCTCTGGTAACGGAACTTAATGTAGTTCTGCGCGTTGCTTAGGATTTGGAAAGCGGCTTTTAAGTTGCGACGCTCAAACTCCGACATCTCTTCTGGCTCGATATTGTTATCCGGCTCTTCGCCATTTTCAATATCCAGTGCTTGATGTCGGATTCGCACCATGTAGATCAACTCCATCGCATCTTTTAAGTCCATGCCACGGCCTTTCGGTAAGATGCCCGCGTTGTTGATGTCATCCAGACGTTCAAACGAGTTTTGCGAACGGGAGCCAATTGCCAAAGCATGCACACGAATCAGATCCGCCATTGGCGCAGTGCCTCGGCGTTTCAAGTTGATGGAATTGCGATGACGACCGTCTTTCTCCATAACAAAGTCTTTGAAGAAACCAAGCGGCGGAGTGCGACGAATCGCGTTGTAAGCCATACAAGCTAAGAATCGATTGTTCTTCTTAGCACGACGCACAATGAAGCCGCTCAGTTGCTCTGCCCATTTCACACGTCCATATACACCAAGTAAGTCGAAGAAAATACTGCTGTTAAGAAGTCGCTCTGGCGTTGGATCATCAATCCAGTTCGCAAAGCACTCTTCCCATTCTGAACGCGTTTTGCGCCATTCTGGGTTGGTCGCCATGATGTCGCCTGTACAGTAGGTGTAACCGCATTCGGCTAATCCGTCACAGATGAATTTTGCGAGCTGAGCAAAGTACTCACCATGCAGTGCTGGGTCGTAGCTGTTATCCAGAATCAGCGCGTTGTCTTGGTCTGTGACGATAAGCTGTTCATCACGCGCCATAGAACCCATCGCTAATAAGCAATAAGGGATTGGCGCAGGACCTAATTCTTGCTCTGCTAACTCTGCCAGTCTTTGTTTGAAGCTGCTGCCGATCACCGACATTGCTCGTCCAACCATATGAGCATTTGCGTCTTCACTTACCATTCGCACAAAGCAGTCTTTCACTTGTTTAGATACCGCTTTGAGATCTTCTACCGAGTTTTGTTGGAAGATAGAGCTCACAAGCAACAAACTGTTTTGCGATTCATAACGGACGATATCCGTCATGCTGATCACACCAATTGGCTTTTTGTCTTTTAAGATTGGCAGATGGTGAACGTTGTAACGCAGCATTGTCAGCATGG
This sequence comes from Vibrio sp. M260121, assembly GCF_036533715.1. NCBI lineage: Bacteria > Pseudomonadati > Pseudomonadota > Gammaproteobacteria > Vibrionales > Vibrionaceae > Vibrio > Vibrio sp. M260121. The sequence goes on from NZ_JATABF010000015.1 coordinate 78,422, forward strand.
CTTCAAACACGTAAGCGCTGTAATCGAGTGACACAACGTCGTAGCTCATCACTTCACTCACAGGGATGTCGCTGTCTCGCCCTTCAGCTAAAACGCGAACGCATAAATCTTTCTCGGTCAAAATACCAAGCAGTTGGTCATCATCGTCTTCAGTAATGTCTTCTTGTGCGCGGACAATCAAAAGCGCAGTGACGCCCTCTTCCGCCATCAAGATTGCGGCCTCACGCACCGTAGCACTGGCTTCTAACGTTACTGGCTCGCGGCTTAAGATCTTGCGTGCTTTCGCAGTAGTAAAGTCATTCCCATCTGAGTGGTTTGATACAGCAGTGCGCAGCCTCGCGCTGTCTTCCAATTCCATGAAATCAGCGAAGTTTTCAAACTCGTCACATAGCTCAGTGAAGATCTTCTCTGGAATGCAGTAAACCAAAGTGTCTTCTATCGCTTTGGCTGGCATACGGACACGGTTGTTCATCAACAACCCCATTTGTCCAAACAAGCCACCAGCGTCGATACGGTTGTACAACTCGCCTTTGCGGCGGAAGATTTCCACGACACCACTGCGGATCATGTACAAATCACGAATGTCATCGCCTTTCTTGAGAATGTCCGTCCCTGCGCGGTAATACGCGACTTCAGCATTCATTGCGATGTTTCTTAAGTGCTCTTCCGGTAAGTCATCAAAAGGTGGGTATTGGCTAATGAAATTGAGTACTTCTAATTGCTCGGCTTCCATTCTTTATTCCATGCATTGCCTAAACTAAGGCGATAAATATCACCAAGCATTCAATCAGGCAATAAATAAATCCAGAGTTGGTATGAATCGACTCAAATAGCAGAACATGCCACCAACACATTAATTTGAACTCTAATTTAAGACATTCTAAAGCGTCCCCTTGGCGAAAGATTCAGTTAGGTTCAAAATGTCACTTATCAACCACAATAAATTCAAAAATATTTCATAGCCAATTTCAGTTCCTTTTGCGACGCACCACAAATCAACATAAGACACTGTTTTTAAATCATTTAAAACCAAGTCATTGATTAACCCATTTATGTCCAATTTGTGTAATGTCACGACATAAACCTTTTGTCGAACATTGAAATTCGACTACAAATTACTTAGAGTACGAAACGTTTTACTACAAAATATTCAAAATTAAGGATGATTTACATGGATCCCATACTGGAAGTTAAGGGACTGTATAAGGTTTTTGGTGACGATCCTGACCGCGCATTCTCGCTGATTGAGAAAGGCATCGATAAAGATCGTATTTTTGAACAAACAGGTTTAACGGTTGGCGTTAACGATGTCTCTCTTTCCATCAACGAAGGTGAGATTTTTGTCATTATGGGCCTATCTGGCTCAGGAAAATCCACCCTCGTTCGTCTTCTCAATCGTTTAATTGAACCAACCAAAGGCAGCGTTTACCTCAAAGGTAAAGACATTGCCCACATTTCTGAAGATGAACTTAGAGAAGTTCGCCGAAATAACATTTCCATGGTTTTTCAAAACTTCGCGCTCATGCCTCACATGACAGTGATCGAAAACGCCGCTTTTGGCCTTGAACTCGCCGGTGTGAACGTCAAAGACAGGCAAGAAAGTGCGTTATCAGCCTTGCAACGTGTTGGCCTCGATGCCTACGCAGAATCCTATCCGGATGAGCTGTCTGGAGGTATGAAGCAACGAGTTGGCCTCGCTCGAGCTCTTGCGTGCGATCCTGATATCCTTCTGATGGATGAGGCCTTTTCAGCGCTCGATCCACTTATCCGAACCGAAATGCAGGATGAACTTATTCGACTGCAAAATGACGATAAACGTACGATTGTTTTCATCTCTCACGATTTGGATGAAGCTATGCGAATCGGCGATCGTATTGCCATCATGCAAAATGGCGATGTGGTTCAAGTCGGTACACCAGATGAAATTCTTCATAACCCTGCCAATGATTATGTGGAAGCCTTTTTCCGAGGTGTCAACGTTGCAAACGTACTGACCGTGAAAGACATCGCTCGAAAAAAGCCAGCCGCTGTTTTCAAGAAGTCCGAACATGATGGTCCCGGGTCCGCAATGCAGATATTGATGGATCACGACCGCGATTACGGCATCGTCATTGATAAATCTAGCCACTATTCTGGCATTGTTTCTCTTGATTCGTTACGCGTTGCCCACAAAGAAAATCGCTCACTAGCCAGCGCACAATTGATCGACGAAGTCACCCTCCTGCCAGACCAAGCGATCAACGACATTCTTGGTGTCGTCGCAGGTGTTCCTTATGCCGTCCCAGTTGTCGACGAGCAAGGCCACTACTATGGTGTCGTTACAAAATCACGTCTTCTGCAAACGTTGGATAAGGATTAGTCATCATGTCAACAGAACAAACCACTAACGATCCGTGGTCAACGACAGAAACGGAACAAACCGACCCGTGGTCAACAACCACGACAGAACAAAGTGATCCTTGGTCACAAGGCGGTGAAACGACGTCAAGTATGGACTGGTTGAACTCTGAAACCGTTGAAAAAGCCCCTTTTGATATCATGAATCCCTTTCAAGATGCGGTCCTTCCTTTGGATACTTGGGTAGAGTCTGGGTTAGATTGGCTAGTCGAACATGGACGTCCGGTCTTTCAGGCAATTCGCGTTCCCATTGATTTCATTCTCTCCTCATTTGAAACGGCGCTCGTCTCTACACCCGCTCCTTTCATGCTCATCATTCTATTTTTATTGGCGTGGCAATTCTCTAATTTACGCTTGGGGATGTCGACATTCGCTTCATTAGTCTTCGTTGGGCTGATAGGCGCTTGGTCCCAAGCAATGACGACCTTGGCATTAGTACTGACATCCGTCTTCTTCTGTCTGATCATTGGATTACCACTTGGTATCTGGCTAGCAAGAAACAACACCGCCGCTAAGTTCATACGTCCCATACTCGACGCGATGCAAACCACTCCGGCCTTTGTCTACTTAGTACCTATCGTCATGTTATTTGGTATAGGGAATGTACCGGGCGTGGTGGTCACCATTATTTTTGCATTGCCTCCCGTGGTTCGTTTGACCATTCTTGGTATTCAACAGGTCCCAGAAGAGCTGATTGAAGCCGGACACTCATTTGGAGCCAGCAAAAAGCAAATGCTGTACCGCATTCAGCTTCCTCTTGCCTTACCCACCATTATGGCGGGCGTAAACCAAACCCTGATGCTCTCCCTTTCTATGGTGGTTATTGCCTCTATGATCGCAGTTGGTGGGTTGGGACAAATGGTATTACGTGGCATCGGACGTTTGGATATGGGGCTAGCAGCGGTGGGCGGTTTAGGCATCGTAATCCTTGCTATTCTACTCGACCGTATCACACAAGTTTTAGGCGCTAACGCGGGTAACACGAAGTTACGTTGGTACCACACCGGTCCAGTTTCTTACCTTTTAAAGCTGACCAACAAATCGAACCAACCTGATCTCAAACTTAGGAGAAACACAAATGACTAATTCATGGAAGAAAGCGCTAACAGCAGGAACGTTAGCAACGATGGCGTTTTCTACTCAAGCTTTAGCGAATGACTTACCGGGTAAAGGCATTTCAGTCCAACCAGTTCAATCAACGGTTGCCGAAGAAACGTTTCAAACTCTTATTGTTAACCGCGCGCTTGAAGCGTTGGGCTACGATGTTCAACCAACTAAGGAAGTCGATTACAACGTTGGCTACACTTCGATCGCAAAAGGCGATGCGACGTTCTTAGCTGTGGGTTGGTTCCCTTTGCACGCAGACAAATACACGATGTCAGGTGGTGATGATAAATTCTACCGCCGAGGGCAGTACGTTAGTGGTGCGGCTCAAGGCTACTTAATCGATAAAAAAACCGCAGAAAAGTACAATATCACCAACATTGGTCAGCTGAAAGATCCTGAGCTAGCAAAACTGTTTGACGCCAATGGCGATGGCAAAGCTGACCTCACTGGTTGTAACCCAGGTTGGGGCTGCGAAATGGTAATTGAAGAGCAGCTTAACGCTTACCAACTTCGTGACACGGTCACACACAACCAAGGTAACTACGCGGCAATCATTGCGGATACCATTTCTCGTTATAAGAAAGGCGACCCGATTTTGTACTACACGTGGACACCTTATTGGGTAAGTGGCGTACTCGTTCCGGGTAAAGATGTGGTTTGGCTAGAAGTCCCATTCTCTGCCCTACCTGGTGAACGTAAAGATGTGGATACCACTCTTGAGAATGGTAAAAACTATGGGTTTGAAATGAACTCAATGCGCATCGTGGCGAACAAAGATTTTACCGAGAAAAACCCTTCTGCTGCAAAACTGTTCGAAATCGTTAAGCTGAACATCAACGATGTCAGCGCGCAAAACATGATGATGAGTCAAGGAAAAAACAGCGCGGCGGATATCGAGTCTCACGTTAATGGCTGGATCAAAGCAAACCAACAATTGTTTGACTCTTGGGTTGCAGAAGCTAAAAAAGCGTCACTGTAATTAACTATCGAATTCCTTCCTAAATAAGACCAAGCGCCAGCAACCAAAACTGCTGGCGCTTTTTTATCCGAAACTCATTTCGCAATCGTTTCTCTGTGATCCAAATTACATATTGAATGGCAGAACAAAAGTCCGTATATTGCGCCTGCCTACGCGGCACACCCTACAATGCACAACGCCATCCTGCTTCCACTGGTGCATTGATATTGGTGTTTAACTACATCCATGCAAAACACACCTTCCTCTTTTTCTCGTTTTTTTAAAGAATCGGGCGCTTTGTTACATCTATCGATCCCTATCATTCTGATGCAGCTTGCCACTCAGTCGATGGGCTTTATCGATACCACAATGGCAGGCCAAGTGAGTGCTGCCGACCTAGCCGCGATCGCACTTGGTACCAGTTTATGGCTACCCGTTTCGCTATTGCTTCGCGGCATCATCATGGCATTAACACCTGTCGTGGCTTACCACCGCGGCGCACAAAGTTTGGATAACGTGCGTATCGCGTTTATTCAGATGCTTTGGTTGTCTGCGTTCGTTAGCGCAATTTTGATTGTTTATTTGCTGCTTGGTGAAAGCATTCTGGTTGGCTTAGGCGTTGCGCCTGAGATCATTCCTATCGCCAGTGATTACGTTGTTGCATTGGCATTTGGTGTACCGGGCATTGCGCTTTTCTACACCTTGAATGGCTTCTGCGAAGGGATGAACAACACTCGCGCACCCATGCTGATTTCGGTGATTGGTTTGTTGGTAAACATCCCTGTTAACTACATTCTGATTTACGGTAAATTCGGCATGCCAGCATTGGGTGCCGTTGGTTGTGGCTGGGCTACGAGCTTGGTTTACTGGCTGATGTCTGCCCTACTATTTAGCTACATCAAACGCCATCATCATTACAAAAACATTCTGCACTTCGCTGAGTTAAAACCGATATGGCAAGAGATCAAACAGCTGTTCAAACTCGGTATGCCGATTGGTTTGAACATCGCGGTTTGTGGCAGCATCTTTGCAGTGATTGCTCTGTTGATTGGTCGTATTGGTGCAGAGAACGTTGCGGCGGCGCAGATTGCACTGAACATCTCTAGCATGACGTACATGATCCCAATGAGCCTTTCCTTTGGTATCACGATTCGTGTTGGTCATGCCTTGGGTGAACAAAAGCTTGAGACAGCTTCTCACCGCAGCTTGGTGGGTATTGTTACCGCAGCGCTACTGTCGCTGATTTCAGTCGGTTTCTTCCTGCAGTTCCCAGAGTGGATCATTCGTTTGTACACCACAGATCCGGTAGTTTCCGCAACGGCGGCTACTCTGTTGATGTTTACTGCAATGTACCAGTTCAGCGACGCGCTACAGACGTCTGCAAACGGCGCTCTGCGTGGCTACAAAGATACTAAGATCCCGATGATTCTGGCGATTCTAGCCTACTGGGGCTTGGCGCTTCCACTGGGTATGTTGCTGGGTATCACAGATGAAATCGTTCCTGCAATGGGTGAAGAAGGCTTCTGGATTGGTATCGTGACGGGCTTAACCACCGCAGCAATTGCAATGCTGATTCGCTTGACGCTAGTGATTAAGAAGTACAATCAAACCGCAGAAGTGAATACTGCTTCGCAACCTGAGTTAGCGATTCAATAACGACGAAAGCGTTTATCGTTTCAACTAGAAAGGCTCACTATCGCAGTGAGCCTTTTTGTTTTCCAGCTTGCTAGCCTTGTTTACTTACCGTTGAGTTATCGCCAGCATCGTTGATTCTGTAGCCGAGTTCGGCAACTTTCTGGCGGATTTCGTCAGCTTGCTGGTATTCCTTCTGCTTTTTCATTTGCAAACGCAACTCTACCAATTCCATGATCTCGCGAGGGATTTCCTCTTCTTCTACTTTATCAAGCTCCAAACCAAACACACGGTCAAAATAGCGCGCCATTGCCTTTTTATCTGCATCGTTTAATGCACTTCCGAGTAACTCCCACATCAATGCGATCGCTTGTGGCATGGCTAAATCGTTGTTGATGAGTGACATAAAACGCTCAACATACGTTTGGTCGACTTTGCCACCTTGTGGTAATGCCGACACTTTCGCTTTCAGGCGCTTTAGAGCCGTTTGTGCGGCATCCAAGCTCTCCCACGTAAAGCTCAAATGACTGCGATAGTGACTGGTCAGCACCAAGTAACGGTAAGCCAGCGGGTCATAGCCTTTCTCGATTAACGCATCAAGACGAAGTGACGTACCGGACTTGGAGATCTTCTCTTTGTTCAATTGAAGGAAGAAGCCATGCAGCCAGTAATTCGCTTGTACGTGTCCATTCTTCGCTTGGCATTGAGCTATTTCGTTAGTGTGGTGAACTGGGATATGGTCTTCCCCACCAACATGAATATCGAACACTTCCCCAAGGTATTTCTCTGCCATCGCAGAACATTCAATGTGCCACCCCGGAAAGCCGACTCCCCAAGGGCTTTCCCATTCCATTTGTCTTGGTGTGTCGCCGCTAAACTTCCAGAGTGCGAAGTCGGTTGGGCTCTTTTTCTCTGCCATTTCGACGCGAATGCCCGCTTCTAAGCCCTCGCGGTCCAGTTTGGCAAGTTTTCCGTAATCTGGAAGCTTGGCCGAATCAAAATAAACGCCATCGGAGGTTTGATAGGTAAAGCCCTTTTGTTCAAGCTCTTGGACGAATTCAATCTGTTCTTGAATGTGCTCGGTAGCGCGACAAATGATGGAAGGCTTAGTGATGTTGAGGCTAGTAAGATCATCTAAAAACGCGTCTTCAAAATACTTTGCGATCTCCCAAGCGGACTTGTTCTGTTTTCTCGCGCCCTTCTCCATTTTATCTTCACCGGTATCGGCATCAGACACCAAATGACCAACATCCGTGATGTTCATAACGTGGTTTACGTCGTAACCATTGAGCTCTAACGTGCGCCTTAACACATCCACAAAAAGATAGGTTCTTAAGTTACCTGCATGCGCGTAGTCGTACACCGTCGGACCACAAGCGTACAACCCGACTTTACCGGATTCGATGGTGTTAAACGGCTCAAGGGTGCGCCCCAGTGTATTGAATAGTTGTAATTTTGACTGACTCATATTGTTATTCCCTTAAATGCAAAAAGGCCGCGGATGAAAACATCGGCGGCCTTTAATATGTCTGTATGATCTTTTGCTAACTAATAGCTACGCGAAAGCCGCCGCACGTCTTGGGAGGTGCAACAACAGTTGGTTGAGATAGAAATAGCTAAATAGTTCATACCCAACACCCTAAATAAGAAATCTATAGAAATCAACCCTACGATTTTGACGCGTTTCGTGGCGACAAACCGAACTGCGCATGCCGTATGGCATTACTCCCCCTTACAAAGCCGTACTAATCATTACAATTAAATTTATAAATAAACCTTATATTTCACGTTTGTTTCACGTTTTCTTTGATAAAAGACACGCCATAAAAATCAGTTACATCAGTAAATTAGGGAATATTTATGAAGAAGCCCGCATTTGGGCCTTTGCAGCCTATTGCTGTATTTGCGCTATTTTCGCTTGCTTTTCTGTCCGTTTCGCGGATTTTACTCGCAATTTGGCTCTCTGACCGAATCGAGTCTTTTAACGACCTTATCTACATTTTGGGTCAGGGCCTACGCGTAGACTTTGCCACTATCTGCTGGCTGTTCATTCTTCCGGGCTTACTTTCTGCTCTATTGCCTGTTCAAGGTAAGGTCGGCGAATGCTGGAAATGGGTTCTACGTTGTTGGATGGTCGCAGGTTTGTGGATCTTGGTTTACATGGAGTTGGCCACTGCTCCGTTTATTCAAGAATACGACCTACGCCCAAACCGCTTGTTTGTTGAATACCTGATTTATCCAAAAGAAGTGTTCAGCATGCTTTGGACTGGTTACAAGCTAGAGCTCTTTATTGGCGCAGTAGGCACGGCGCTTACCCTTTTCCTTGGTTGGAAATGGAGTAAAAAGCTCACCGACAACGCACAACAAGTAAACTGGAAATGGCGTCCTGTTCTTGCCATTTTAGTGGTTCTAATTGGTGTTGCTGGCGCACGTTCTTCTCTGGGACATCGCCCTTTAAACCCTGCAATGGTAGCGTTCTCTAACGACCCACTGATGAATGATCTGGCACTAAACTCCTCTTACTCTCTGTTGTTTGCTGTAAACAATATGAAATCAGAAAAGAGCGCAGAAGAGTTCTACGGAAAAATGGATAACCAGAAGATGCTCGATCTCGTTCGTGCCTCTTCTGCTAAGTCAAATTTTGATCCGTCAGTTCTGCCAACCATGAACAGCAACGAAGCAACCTATCAGGGCAAACCAAAGAACTTGGTTATCTTGCTGCAAGAGAGTTTAGGTGCGCAGTTCGTGGGTTCACTAGGCGGACTACCACTCACTCCAAACGTCGACAAGTTAATGGCGGAAGGCTGGAGCTTTACGCAACTATACGCAACCGGTACTCGCTCTGTTCGCGGTATTGAAGCGGTGACAACAGGTTTCCCACCATCGCCATCTCGTGCGGTTGTAAAGCTAAGTAAGAGTCAAACCAACTTCTTTACGATTGCGGATCTTCTGAAAGCCAATGGCTACCACACAGAATTCATTTATGGTGGTGAAGCAAATTTCGACAACATGAAGACTTTCTTCTTTGGTAACGGTTTTGACCAAATCATCGAAGAGAAAGACTACGAAAACCCATCGTTTGTTGGCTCTTGGGGTGTGAGTGATGAAGACCTTTACACCAAGGCAGATCAAGAGTTCGAACGTCTATCAAAAACCGGCAAGCCTTTCTTTAGCTTGGTATTCAGTTCGAGCAACCACAGCCCTTACGAATACCCACAAGGTAAGATTGAGCCCTACGACTCTGAATACATGACGCGTAATAATGCGGTGAAATATTCCGATTACGCGATTGGTACTTTCTTTGATAAAGCGAAAAAATCATCTTACTGGGACGACACGGTCTTCATCATCATTGCTGACCACGATGCCCGTGTATCCGGAGCTAACTTAGTGCCAGTGAAGCACTTCCACATCCCAGCATTGATTCTTGGTAAAGACATTAAGCCACGTAAAGACGACCGTATTGCCAATAACCTAGATATGCCACCAACGCTACTTTCTTTGATTGGTGTGGATGCGAAAACGCCGATGATTGGCCGTGATCTTACTAAGCCTCTCGCACGCAAAGACGAACGTGCCATGATGCAATACGACAAGAACTTTGGTTACTTAACCCGAGATAACCTCGTTGTGTTCTCGCCGGGCGAAAAGGTATCGACCATGCAGTACAACTTCGATAACCAAACCATGAAGCCTATTGAAGTGGATCCAGCAATCGTTGAGCGCGCTAAGGCCAACGCTTTGTTTGCCTCTAAGGCGTACCAAAACGACTGGTACAACTCAAAAGCAATACAATAAAAACAACAAAGGAGCGCTCAATGCGCTCCTTTTGTTTATCTCCTTTTACAAAACCAGCCACTCACTTAAAAACAACTCAACTCCGTATATGACTTGGGCTTAGTTTCACTTGACCTCTTCGGACACAGCACTTGCTTATCTAATCACTGCCAAAGCGTAAATAATCAAAAAATCGTTTAATAATGTGCTTTTTAGCCATTCCCATTCAGACTTCAATAAATTAGACTCAAGCCAATGCCCAAGAAGTTTGAATTATTGATAAAAAAGGAATGCCAATGAGCTCAAGTATGATCCTTAATGAATCGCTGATTGTAAGTGGCCGAGATATCCCACTAAAAGAATTGTTGTATGCGAAGCGTGTACTTGATAATTACATGGCAGTGGCAAAAGAAAGTAGCCCATTAGAACTGCTGACCGAAATGAAGTCTGCGGCAAAACAAGTAGAGTACTTCACCACCGATGATAACCCTTGCGAAGCGCGTAACGTCATCAGCAGCATGATTGATGAAATCGACAGTGCCGAGACGTTTGATGCATTTAAAACGCTGGCGGGGAAACCTTCTCAAGCACTTAACGAACTGATCGAAGATCGTGCTCAGCTGATCAAGCACGAGCGTGAATTGCTGTTGGCTTCAGGCTACGACGCGTCTCGCATCTGATCCCTGGCAATTGCCCTAACGAAAAATAGTTCTAACGAAACATCGCGCATCAAAAAGGAGCTCATTGAGCTCCTTTTCTGTTTCTAAATCTTTGAAGATCGTAATCGCTCTATGCTTTGATGCTACAGCCCCATGTCTTCAGTGATTTCTTTAATCTGTTTCAAGTCCATCTTGTGAACTTCGATGAGCTGGTCAACTTGGCTTAGTCGTGAGTTCGCTTCATCGTGTTTGTCACACGCGTCAGATTTCACATCCCAAGACTTACCTTCTAAGAAAACATCACACTCTTTTTTAAGCGTCTCGATTTTCGGTAACAACGCTTGGCGTTCTTTTTCTAGTGACTCAAGCTCTTGTGAGATTTGCAGCTCTTTACGGAACACTTCACGTGAACGTTCAAATATGGTCGCTTGCATGTCTGCTTGACGGTTAAGTTTGTCGTTCTCGCTCTTGGTCGTGTTCAACGTCGCTTTCTGCTCCTTCACTTGAGATTCAAGCGACAAGTTCACTTTCTCTACTTCAGTCAGTTGCTCTTGAAGTGCTTTGAGTTGCGCTTTGTGCGCTTCTTCTTTCTCTGCCAACAGTGTCGCGACTTTAGCATCGATCTCTTTATCTAAGCCCGCTTCACGTGTTTTTACTTGAGAGACCAAGTTGGTTTTGTCTTGTGCCAGTGCTTGGTACTTTTCTTCCAACACTTGATAGGTCGACTCCCACTTGCTTGCTGTCATTGCAGAACCAGCTAAGCCACCGAACGCTAAACCTAACACGGCTGCAATCGCGATATAAATGTGAGTACGCTTATCGCGCTCCTCAATGACAACTACTTCGTCTTGGTCTTCAATATTATTTTGAGAAGTCACCGTATCTTACTCCAAGGACTCTACTGGTTTGCTAGCGAGTGAGTTCCGCAATCATGATTGATGCGGTATAAATTAAGAACGCGCCGATCAAGGTAATCACGGTCGCCTTTTGGACTTTTTCATTGGTACGATAACGAAATAGCACAAACGCTACTCCAATCAATACCGCTATGGCTAACAATCTGGTCATACCGTCTCCTTGTCCAATAATAAGAACTTATCCGATTCCATAGACAGTTGCGCAAGGAATCATTGTAACCTATTTCTACGTAGCTTATGGTCAACTTAGCGTAGATTTTGAAGCGATTGCTCCCGTTTTGATCAATTTTCTGTTCTAAACTGAACAACTTATCACCAGCCTAGAGAACTCTCATCAAACCCTACGATTGGTCTCTTCCCTTACATACATACCAAGAATGAGCAACATAGAGAGTTATTTGTTCAATTAATCAGCAAGTCTATGAAACTAAGACAGCAAAACCCGCATAATGTGTTGAAAATAAATCTTCATTTGGGTGTTGAAATGGTAACAAAACATGATAGAGTTCACACGTTAATGGTGACCAGCATCATTAACTAACCTTTACTCATTTGATTGAGTAAATGTTCCGATGAAGACTGCAGGAGAGTGGTTATTAACCAAATCTTAACATTTGGTTAGGGTAACTCGCCGAAGAATTAACTATTTCAGGTGCTACCTTGGTAGCGGGGACTGTAGTTGGAGGAACCTCTGGAGAGAACCGTTAAATCGGTCGCCGAAGGAGCAAGTCCTGCACATGTGTGCGGGGTGAAACTCTCAGGCAAAAGGACAGAGGAGTGGAAAGTAACAACCTAACTATTTGGCGTTCCCGCCTTATTTTGAATAGCATGGCTATTCGAGATCTTTGATCTCGTCCTTTCCCTCTTCTCCTTATTAGTTGTTTTATTAAGGGGAAATCATGAACGACCTACAATCTTTACTTCAAACCATTGATAACTTTGTCTGGGGTCCACCACTGCTGCTTTTGCTCGTGGGTACCGGTGTTTACTTCACTTTTAGCCTAGGCTTGATCCAATTTAAGCACCTACCAACTGCGTTAGCGATGGTATTTCGTAAAGATAAGTCATCTGATAAACAGGGTGACGTTTCTAGCTTTGCTGCGCTGTGTACTGCGCTGTCTGCAACCATTGGTACAGGTAACATCGTTGGTGTTGCTACCGCAATCAAACTTGGTGGCCCTGGTGCCCTATTCTGGATGTGGCTTGCCGCTCTATTCGGAATGGCAACCAAATACGCGGAGTGTCTTCTTGCGGTGAAATATCGTCGCGTTGACGACAAAGGCCAAATGATTGGTGGCCCTATGTACTACCTACAATATGGTGTTGGCTCGAAAGCGCTTGCGATCATGTTTGCGGTATTTGCACTGGGTGTAGCGTGTTTTGGTATCGGTACCTTCCCTCAAGTGAACGCGATTCTTGATGCCAGCGAAATTTCTCTCGGTGTAAACCGTGAACTTGCTGCTTTCATCCTGACTCTATTGGTTGCGTTTGTCACTTTAGGTGGCATTAAATCCATCGCGAGTGTTGCAGGTAAAGTGGTTCCGGCAATGGCAGTATTTTACGTACTGGCTTGTTTGAGCGTGATCATCATGAACGCTGACCAATTGCTAAACGCCGTTGAGTTGGTGTTGGTGTCTGCCTTCACTTCAACCGCAGCGACTGGTGGTTTCTTGGGTGCAAGCATTATGCTAGCCATCCAGTCAGGTATCGCTCGCGGTGTATTCTCAAACGAATCAGGTTTGGGTAGTGCACCGATGGCAGCTGCGGCAGCGAAAACAGACTCTTGTGTTAAACAAGGACTGATTTCAATGACGGGTACCTTCTTCGATACCATCATCATTTGTACCATGACAGGTCTTGCTCTGATCCTTACGGGTGCATGGCAAAGTGACCTTGCAGGTGCAGCGATGACAACACACGCATTTGCCGTTGGTTTGAACGCAGAGACATTAGGCCCAATGCTGGTGTCTATTGGTCTCATGTTCTTCGCGTTTACCACCATTCTTGGTTGGAACTACTACGGTGAGCGTTGCGTTGTGTTCCTATTCGGTACCAAAGCAGTGCTTCCATACAAGCTGATTTTCGTTGGTCTGGTGGCGTCTGGTGCGTTCCTTCACCTTGATATGATTTGGCTACTGGCTGATATCGTAAACGGTCTGATGGCAATTCCTAACCTGATTGGTTTGATTGCTCTGCGCCATGTGGTGTTGGAAGAAACAAAACTGTTCTTCAAGCCGTCATCTCAATCGGATGATTTTGATGCAGTGAAAGCATAATCCAAGGGCTTTGTTGCGTAATAGTGAATGTGACCTGTTTAGCTCTATCAAACAGAACTATCCTCTTGGCCTGTTGATTGTCCAAACCGCCAGGTAAGGGATAAGCAGCCTAACATTTGATAAATAGAGATGAACTGTAGTTAATAATTCTTTTACGCAACAAAGCCGCTGATGAGCTAAGCGCACTTGGGTTTGAAGGTGCAGAGATGACCGTTCAGGCAGCAAACTAACCCTCAATAATAATTACAACGAATCACCAACAACTTGCCCGCGACTCCCCATCGCGGGCTTTTTTACTCATTTCAGAACACTCTTCGCTTTGAGCACCGATTAAATAAGGGAAAACGAGCTTCCAAACAAGCATTAGCATTAGCATTAGCATTAGCAAGGAATGATTTTATGGGATGCCAACCAATTAAGTTAACAGTTTGTACATAATGCCCTGATTTATTAATTTGGGGAAAACAGTTTGCTGCCGCTTGTAAAACAACGCCAAACCAGTATCGCATACTCAAAAGCGAAAAAGATCATCGTCTTAAATCTCAAAGGTGGTGTGGGAAAGTCGACTTTCTCTGCCAGTTTGGCCAGCAAACTCATCGGAAATGGACATACGGTAGAATTGATAGATTTCGATAAACAGCAATCTACCAACCGTTGGGCCAATGGCATCGATGAACTACCAAATCAGAGCTATAACCCTTCCTTTCGCAGTTTGTCTAATATCGCTGTCACGCTTAAGGTCAGTAACGCGACAGATTACGTGGTGATCGACTCTCCGGCAAACTTCTCAGAGAGCGACTTAGTGCGTTATCTTAGATACGTCGATTACATAGTCATACCAATGCAACCGTCACCCATCGATTTGCATGCGTCGTTGCCATTCATCAACACGCTGATCGAGAAACACATCTTTAAGTCTCGCCAAATCAAAATTGGTTTTGTCATCAACCGATGCGTTCATCAAGACGAAAGGCTCGATCGCGTTATGCGTCTTTTGCGCTTCTTCCGCCAGTTCAAAACACTAGGCATCATGAGCGAGTCCGAAGTGTATCAGCAACCTTTCATGGACAAAGAGTTGGTTGATGCAAGGAACGTAGACCCAATCCTGTGGGATAACGTGATTAAGTGGTTAGGGTAACAAGCTTCATCACTATCTAGCACTCAACCTCCAGACAAATAAAAAGAGACAAGCATCGGCGCTTGTCTCTTTTGTTCTATTTAAAGTTTAACCAGAAACTTAATCTCGTAGCCATTGGTGCTCTTCACCATCACCTTGCTTGTTAAAGAAAGATGAGTGTTGCTGCTTGAACTGGTCCGCTTTTATTTCTGAAATCGGCCATTGACTGAAGTCTTCGCGAATGAAGTCATCCTCAATACCAAACTCTAGGCTTCTTAGCTTGCTGCCAACAAAGCGATAAATGTAGCTCTCCCCCGAATCTTCACAAAGCATAGGAACATGAGACATAGGCTGACCATTCACCGAAACGGACACCCACTTGCTACTTTCTGGCTTACACGCTTCTTGGTTAACCACATCAATCTCGAATTTATTGTCTAGTGTGGTTCCTACAAATACTGCGGTTGACTCTTTTAAGTAAACGCGGCGTAACAACAGCTGTTTAGTATCTTGCGTGCGCGTGGCTTGGATACCATTGGAAAAAGGCTCAAAGTAAGCCCAGTGCCAATCCCACCTCATCCCTTTCTCGGCGAAGTTCAACTGGGGAACCGTCTTCCATGTGACGATCCCGAGCAAGACGACGATAAAAAGAACTAAAGCGATGACAATTCGAATAAGAACACGCATTAAAATGGCTTTTCTACAAGTAGTTTAATACCGAGAGCTACAAGCACAGCACCCGTTGCCCCTTCCATCCACTTCATGAAGCTCGCGTTTTTCAAGAGTGTTTTTGCTGAGTTCAAAGTGCCAGCCAAACCACATTGCCATACCATCGCAATAATAAAGTGGATTGAAGCCATCATCATTGATTGCAACAATGGAGAACCTTCTGGGTTTACAAACTGAGGCAAGAAAGCGAGATAAAAAACGGCGGTTTTTGGGTTCAATACATTAGAAAGGAAACCTTCGCGGAATGAGCGTTTGCCATTGTAAGCTTGATGCGCTTGTTCAGAAACCGCAATACCGCCATTTGTTTTCATCAGTGCACGTAGGCTGCTCAAACCAAGCCAAATTAGATAAGCGGCACCTACCATCTTCACCATTTGGAACAGTTCAGCAGATTGGGCAAGAACGGCAGAAATACCCACAGCAGAAAACAGCGCATGAACAAATAGCCCGAAACAGATCCCCAAGCTGGTTGTACAACCATCTTTAAGACCTGCGCGGCTTGTATTGCGAATCACCAATGCGGTGTCCAATCCCGGCGTGAGCGTCAAAATCGTAATGGCAATAAGAAATGCCTCAAAATTCAAAATATCCATATTCTTTTAATAAGTTGTTGTGTATCACCCATCAATACCGTCAATCCACACAATGCGCAAGCAACTTTTGTGAGCGTCATCGTTGAAACTCACATAACGTACAAGGCAATACGCATAAGTTTTTCCTTATATAAAGAGAGTTACAACTATTTCTACAACTTTTATAAAAACGATCAACCTCGTTTACTACTCCTCTATTTTCATCAGGAATTATAGTTTACTTCAACAACACAAAGTAAACGAAAGTTGGTGTGCAAATGGGATATATCATTCTTTTTCATTGCTGCCTGATGATCGCAATGTGGTTATTTGTTTTTGCGCCACTGTTTAGTAGTGCCAATACCTTAACGATGAGTCTTGTTGGCAAATTAGAAGATCGGTGTGAGATAAACTTCACGTCAGGCCAGAAAATAGATTTGTCCGAACACAATATCAAGACATTACCATTGGATATATATTGCAATCAACCACTTGGTGTAAGTGTGTTTTCAAAGAATGGCGGATTAAAACTGGACAACCGAGACGACATCCCTCCATTCGAGTATTTATTTGAAATTAACATTAACAAAGCCAATATTCATGAAGAAGTAAAAAGTATCGACTTACTCTCTGAAAAACGCTTTGACAGTTCAGGTGTTATTCCATTTTCGGCATTAGGAGAAATAAGAATAACGCTAGAAGATCGCTTGCTATACGCAGGCTATTACGAAGACGTGATTGAAATTGATGTATTCCCCTCAATTAACAGCGTCATCAACTAGGAGTTCTGTATTCGATACAGAGAAAGGCTAGCTCGGTGGGATTTGGGCTAAACATGTATGTTATCTCTCAAGTTAAAGGAATCTTTTTATGAAAAAACTTACGATTTGTGCAGCGGCTGTTACAGCAATTTTCGGTTCGCAAGTTCACGCAGGTCCGGGTGATGTTCAATTAGTGGGTTATGTTTCTCCAGTATGTGAAGTATCAGGGCTTGCTACTCAATTGCTCGACTTTGGTGATGTAACACAAAAACAAACTGTTTCTATCGATCTGGATATGAAATGTAACGATGTCGATGGTGCAACCGTTTCGTTGACCAGTTCTGAGGGTGGTCTTGAATCGGATGATGATGAAGATTTCGCGCTAACTTATACCGCAACTTTTGCACCTACAGGTCTTCCATCATTTGATCTAAATGCACCTGGTGGTCCGGGTTTAAACGATGTCTCTAGTGAGCTGTCATACCCGGGTTCTTCGGGTCTAGCATCTGGTGTTGATGCGACATTGACTGTTCAAACAACAGAAGTGGCAACATGGGCAGGTGGCTACTCAGACACGCTAACCGTTAATGTAACTTCTAACTAATCCCCTCTGGGAGGCTGAACGTATGGCCTCCCTTTCTACACAGCCATACCAAGCTGACATTGATGGAGCTCAACATGACTCGATGGATTATCCTAGTCGCAACATTTTTATTTTGTTCTTACGCTATCGCATACAAGGTTGAACCTATGGTTGCTGAGATTGAACCTATAGGCAATCGAGCCCAAATGTCGATGCGTATCGACAATACATCCCGAGTACCCCTAACTGTTGAGCTCTATCCTTTTTCAATGACCATGGATGAGCAAGGTGTAGAAACAACAAAACCCGCAGACGATGAATTGCTCGTTATTCCAGTAACGGCAATCATAGAGCCCGGTCGCTCTCAATCAGTCATGATTCGTTATTTAGGTGACCCTTCAATCTCTGAATCAAAAGCATATCGTGTCTCTATTAAACAGGTAGAAGTAACCCGTGGTGAAGAACAAAGCGCTAAGATGGGGTTATTACTTCAATTCAATACACTAATTAATGTTAAGCCAAAAAACACATCAGCAAACTTAGATATAAAGAGTATCAAACAGAAAGGGAATAAATGGATTGTGGAAGTAGAGAATAACGGAAACAGTTATGGTAGGTTGACAAATACTAACTGGAATTTATCCGATGGTAACAATTCTAAATACCTTAAAGGATTAGATATTAGTAAGTTGATCGCAGGCACACTTGTCCTTCCTCATTCAACTCGCTTTTTCGAGATGAAACCATTAAAAGGATTCGACGTTTCCGATCTTTCGATTGAAATAGAACAGGAAAAATAAGATGTTCTATCCTTCTATCACCTGTCTCGCCTTGCTATTATTTAGTAGTTTTGTTAATGCGATTATCATTTCACCAACTGTATTTGAGTTGAATACAGATAGTAATACGACATCACAAATAATCGTGACAAATAATTCAACAGAAAAAATGCCACTAGAAGTAAGCATCCATCAGTTGGTATTTAAGCCAAATGGCCAATACAAAACCAAAGCATTAAATAGCGACGCACTTTTAGTTTTTCCACCGGCAGCAATGTTAGCACCGAACTCAAAGCAAGTATTTCGCATTCAATGGCTTGAACCTTCCGTGCAAAAAACGTCTTCCAGCTACTTTATACGATTTACGCAAGCTCACTTGGCAAATGCTGACAGTCACACCGTCACTTTATCCGGGCAGCAGAGCGGAGTTAAAATTAAAGTGCATTATAACGCGCTGCTTCATGTGTACTCCAACAGCCAACAACCAGACGTCACCTTGGAAGTTTCTGATGCCGGACAATTGGTTATTCGTAATACTGGCGAACGCTTTACCTACTCTCGACTACTTTATTTTGAGCCGTTAACAGCGACAGAAAATTACTCGCTCCAACAACAAGTCGGTGACCAATTTTTGCCACCATTTTCTACCTTCACCCTGCGTTCACGGAAAGCAATCCCAGTAGGAAAATATCATGGAAGAGAGCAATGAGCGTCGGAGCAGTGCTGTTTGGCTCCTATTCATTTTATTAACGATTTTATGTATCGCTCAAATCAACATCAGTTGGGCACGCGAGGTTGTGCTTAATCCAACAGGTCGAGATATCGAGCTATCCTCTCTTTTAAAAATCAGTGACAGCGTCTTGGGTCAGGCACAAGTCACCATTACCGCTGATGACGAGATTCGCTTACCGAAAGACAGTACCATCGCCCTACTTTCGTCATCTGTCGCCGAGTCAGCCTTAGAGAAATTACGAGACGCCCATTCAGGGACCTTATCTCAAGAAGACTTTCGACGTGCCGGGCTTGGGCTTACCTTTGATTTATCCACCCTAGAATGCATCATTTCAGTTCCTAACGAGTTGAGCGTCACGCGACAAATATCGTTAGCTGAAGACAATGAACATTTTAATTATTCTGAACCCAGCTTTTTCAGTGGTTATGTCAATGTCACCGCATCGGCGAATGAAACTCAGACCATAGCAGAGCAAAATGACCGACAAAGTATTTACAGTACAAGATTTGAATCGGGCTTAAACGCAGGTTCTGCAAACCTTGAATACGAAGCCACCTTTGAAAATGGATCATCTCAAGACTCAGATTATTACCGCCAAGGCACGCGCTTAAACTATGATTTTCCTTCACAAGGAACGCGCCTTGTATTGGGTGATATGTTTAACTCTGGCAAGAGCTTTCAAGATGGTACCGACATCCTTGGAATCGGCATCACACGTGACTTTACTTTAATTCCTACTCGAAACGTGCGCCCTAAAGCCAATCAGTCTTTTACATTGCAACGCACGTCGAATGTCGACGTTGTTATCGATGGCATTGTCGTTCAGAGGCTGACACTGGGCGCAGGCAGCTATAACTTGAGTGATATCCCTCTCGCACAAGGTACTAACGATGTCGAATTGGTGATCACCGACTCTTCTGGGCAAACCGAAAGAATTCAATTTTCTGTCGCAACGGGGAATGACCTTCTTAACAACGGAGAGTTTGAGTACAGTTTAATGGCGGGCGTGCCATCAGAGGTCAATAACAACGAGCTCGATTATCAAACCGATCAAAAATTGATACATGGTTATCTTGATGTTGGTGTATTGCCATGGCTTACGCTAGGCGTAAACGGTCAAAAACGTGAAGACCTGTACCAATATGGCGGGACGGCTTTAATTGCAAGCTCATTAGGTGTCACCGAATTGTCCGCCTCTCAAAGCCATCATCCCACTCTCGATTCTGGGCAAGCATTCCGCGTCGCTTTCGATGCAGAATTTGATGATGACAATCCTTGGCAACCACAATTAAGTGTTTTCTATGAATACCAATCGGAAAACTTCGCGGGCGTAGAAAGCTACGACACCATCGACTCTCCTCTCAACCAAACCACCCACTATGCCTCGGCGTTTGGTGCGTTTTATATTAATGACGATTTACGTGCAGCCATGACGGTCAATTACCGCTCTGGCACTGAAGATACTGCGAATTATTGGTCAGTTAGCCCTAGCCTGTCCGGTTCGTTCTTCTCGACACCTGCGACATGGAGCGCAAGGGTCAACTATGAGAACAACGACGTCGGTTCAGATGAATGGAATACGTCTCTCACGTTAAGCTGGCCATTAAGCGATTCCACACGATTAGTCAGCCGCTACAACAGTGAAGTCGATAAAGCAGCACTAGACCTCACTTATCAAAATAATGTAGGTAATACTGGGGGCATGTCAGGCTATGCTTCTGTTGTTACCAGCCGAGACAGCGACGCTGACATTGACCTTGGCGTTAACTATTCTGCCAACCGCTTTCAAGTTATCGCTGACCACGCTACGCGTATGGAGAGTTTGAACGAAGATATAAGAAACCACAGTACGCGTGCAGAAGTCAGTAGTGCGATTGCCTTTGCTGGTTCCTCAATAACAGTTGGACGCCCAGTGCGTGAAGCGTTTGCAGTGGTGTCTAAGCACCCAAGCTTGGAAGAAAACAATGTTGATATCGATCCAACTCTAGACGGTGAAAACGCTCGCGTATATAGCCATAGCGCATCCAATGTATTGATACCGGACTTGGTTGCCTACAACCCTCAATTGATCAGTTATGACGTAGAGAACCTACCGCCCGGTTACGATTTAGGTGACGGGGCATTTTGGCTGAGTCCTGGCTACAAACGCGGTTACCAACTCAAGATTGGCTCAGATTCTGTGTTAACTGTAATGGGAACATTACTCGATCGACATACTGGCAGCCCTATCCCACTCATTGCTGGCGTGGCGACTTATTTGGGTAGCGAAACCCAACAGCCCATCGAATTCTTTACTAATCGAAATGGCTTGTTTGCAATCTCCGGCTTACGTCCCGGTCAATACCAACTCACACTCGACACAAAAGAAAAACAGACAGTGGTGATCACTTTAGATGAACGCAGCAATGTTTTAATCAGATTAGGAGAGCTTTATGTGGATTAAACCTTTTATCAGTCTAATATTGCTTGCTCCCCCAGCATTAGCGGGTTCTCTTTGCTCAATGAGTAACTTAAGTGTCGAACCTGCTTCTACGCAGGCACGCTATGATGTGTTTGCCTCTGGTACATACACACTCATTTCGACATATCGACTGCGCGCCAATATTGAAGGCGAACAATGCCAAATTCCGGTCAAGTTAGAGATTGATGATGGTGACTCTTTTTTAAAAGGAGAAGCCAATGCCCAGTTAATTTTCGAATGGCAAGGCGGGAACGGTTACCAAAAAGGTAATCAATGGCATGTCGTCTTAACAGAGAATAACGCTGATATCACCTTTCAAATACGTTATCCGGCTCAACAATGGCTCGCCTCAGGTATTTATCAAGGCAAGCTCGAAGCGACAGTATTAACCGAACAACTTCTCAATAACGAATATGTTTTACCGGCTGTGACAAATATCGCAGTCACTGTTTTGCCGATGGCCAAAATACAGTTTTATGGTTTGACTCAACAGCACTACGAATTGGATATGGGGATACTCCAATCCAATAAAGTAGTTACATCCGCGCCCAAACTTTGGATTCAAAGTAACGCCGGATATAACCTGGTTTTTGAATCAAAAAACCGAGGTGCGCTCCGACACAAATCTGCGGACACCCAATGGGACATTAGCTACGATATGTATCTGGATTCTAAGCAAATTAACCTAGATCAGGCGAGTGCTAGAGTCAGCGAAAATACGCCATCTAAGGGACACGCCAAAAACATGAAATTTATCATCGGCGATACGCTAAATAAACCGGGAGGTACCTACAACGATGTGCTCCAGATCTCAATTGAACCTAAGCTTTCGCAACAACCTTAGGCAGTCGCAAAGTTGAAACAGAGAAAAGTGGCGAGCACTATACCCCTAGACTAAGGTGATTACATTATCAATATTATTAGTACAAAACTATTATATAGGGGCTAGTTATGAATATGGGGACACATAGGAAAGAATTAGAATCTAACATCCTTCTTATTGGTGAAAACTGTATTCAAAACCAGTTTATTCGCCGAGAATTGGAAAAGACCCCCCAAAACAAACTTACCCGTAAAAGCATCCATTGCTTGGACGATGAAATTAACTTGTCTAGCTACAACGTTGTTCTGATTTCTAACTATCTATTGGAAGAAAGGTCACTGTCTGACTACATCTCACTCAAAACAAAAAGCACCGACTTAGTGGTTTATGACGTACCGAAAACGGGCTCAGATCTTCGGCTTTTTTCTTGTCTCAATCTCAAAGGCGTACTTTATGAAGATTCGCCAATAGAGCATTTAACTCGCTGTATCGATGCCGTGTTAAGCGGCGAATTGTGGTTACCTCGAAAACTGATGGCAAAAATGCTGATTCATTTCCGTCCTTATGCCATCAGTTCTCAAGAAATCAGCAACACGCTAACGAAAAGAGAAAAGCAAATCCTCGATCGTATTGTTCAGGGACAATCAAATTTAGAAATTGCTGACGCTTTATTTGTTGCGGAAAGCACAGTAAAAACTCATGTTTACAAGCTTTACAAAAAACTCAATGTGAGTTGTCGTAAAGAAGCCATTCAAAAATTCAGCCGCCCTCTTAAGCAAGAAACTCAAGAACATTAGCCATCGTTGACTCTAGTCTTGTTTCTCAACATTCCCTTTGGTTAGGTGTACAAGTGACTGAATTTGTGCACAATAGACCTGCATTATTTGTTAATAAATAGTAAATTAGACACACTTCTCTATCGGCATTGTCTTAATGCTGCCTTTTTCTCTGCATCGGTGTCGAGAGATATGAACGTACGTTCAAAGACCCCATTTGGGGCGTTTAAGGAAAGAACATAACAAAGAGTAGTCACATGAGCGCATTTCAAAAACTCGTCGAACATTCAAAAAAAGTCTCTAACTTTGGTCACCTATCTGCAATCGTAGGGTGGGATCAAGCTGCCGTCATGCCAACAGGCGGTGCGGAAGCTCGCTCTAACGCGATGGCTGAACTTGAGGTGCATATGCACTCTCTTATGACTCAACCTCATTTAGGTGACCTGTTTGCACAAGCAGAAGAAGAGTCATTATCAACGCAAGATCAAGCCGTACTGCGTGAAATGAAACGCGATTGGCAACAAGCAAACCTACTGCCTGAATCTTTGGTACAAGCACAGTCATTAGCAGGCTCTAAGTGTGAGCATGCTTGGCGTACCCAACGTGGCAATGACGATTGGGTTGGCTTCGAAAAGAACTGGGCTGAAGTGGTTAAGCTTTCTCAAGAAGAAGCTCAGATTCGCGCAGAAGCGACTGGCACATCACCTTACGATGCAATGCTAGAACTGTACGAACCAGGCACAACGTCCGCGTCTCTAGACGTGCTATTTGCGGATGTGAAAACCTGGTTACCATCAATGATTGATGAAGCCATCGAAAAGCAAAAAGCCAATAAAATCCTGCTTCCGAACGGTCATTACCCTGCTGAAAAGCAAAAAGCACTGGGTCTGGAAGTCATGAAGCTGCTGCAATTCGACTTTGAACACGGCCGTCTTGATGAAAGTGTTCACCCATTCTGCGGCGGTGTTCCGACAGATGTCCGTATTACTACTCGCTACGACGAAAAAGAGTTCGTACAATCATTGATGGGCATCGTGCATGAAACAGGTCACGCGCGTTATGAGCAAGGCCTGCCAAAATCGTTAGCAGGCACAATGGCTGGCCAAGCTCGCTCAATGGGCATCCACGAATCTCAATCTCTGTTCTTCGAGATGCAGGTGGGCCGCAGCCAAGCATTTGTTGAGCACCTTGCTCGTCTGGCTTCTAACCACTTTGAAGGTCCTGAGTTTGCTCAAGACAACTTGTCGAAAATCTACACACACGTAGAAAAAGGCTTCATCCGCGTCGACGCTGACGAACTGACATATCCTGCTCACGTTATCCTACGTTACGAAATTGAACGCGACCTAATGAACGGCGTGATCAAACACACTGACGTTCCAGAGTTGTGGAATGAAAAGATGAAGGCTTATTTGGGTCTATCGACAGAAGGCAACTTTAAGAACGGTTGTATGCAGGATATCCACTGGACAGATGGCGCCTTTGGTTACTTCCCGTCATACACGCTTGGCGCGATGTACGCGGCGCAATTTATGGCAGCGATGCAGCAAACTGTGGACGTAAGTGGTGCGATTCGCTCTGGCGATCTGTCGCCAATCTTTACTTGGTTGTCAGATAACATCTGGAGCAAAGGTAGCTTGTTGTCTACTGACGGCTTGGTAAGCCAAGCTACAGGCGATGTATTAAACGCGAAACACTTTAAAGCACATCTAGAAAACCGATACTTGGGTAAATAAATTTCGCCAAGTCATCACACGAAAAAAGGCTGGTTTAGTACCAGCCTTTTATTTGCGCTAGAGTCTAGGCTTTGTTGCTTAATTAAGTGAGAAGACATGGCTGCCCCATGTTGATTGATACTTAAACAATACACTGAGTTTCAGGCATACCAAGCCCTGTAATCTTGTTCAACGCTTTGATCATAGCGTAAGTCTCGCCAACCTGAGCGTTGTAATTTCTTAGGCTTAGTTTCCCACCTAACAACTGTTTTACCCGATACATTGCTGTCTCTGAGAGCGAGCGCTT